>DWYO01000080.1 GCA_019118725.1 Candidatus Parabacteroides intestinavium
GAACCAGCGTAAAGTTACTCAAATATTTAAATACAAACCAAACTCCGAAGATAAAAAATACAACAAAAGCATAAATCCAGATAGAATTGAACATCGAACGAAAACCGGTTATCAATTCCGGATTCTTGCGGAAGAAATCCCAAAAGAAATCCATATTGAAAGTAACAATGGAAAGAGTAATCAATCCTACCATTATCGTATCGCTCACCCGGTCAATCAGCAACGTTCCTAAAAGCTTGGTAAAGGATATATTATCGTATTTGGCCACCATGCCGCAGCGCCAGACTTCTCCAACGCGAGGCAAGACCAGATTGACAGCATAGTTGCCCAACACGGCATAGACGGCATTACGCATTTTGAACTTCTCGCCTAACGATTGTATCAACAACCCCCAGCGGAAACCGCGGACCAGATTAGCACCTAATCCGAAAAGAAGGGAAAACAGAATGATTCGATAATCAACACCGCTTTTGATGACGTTCCAGATTTCGGTAATATCCATATTCCGATATAAGAACCAAAGCAGCAAACAGCCTAAGGTTAAAGGAAGAAATATCTTGATAACGGTGCGAAATACACTTTTTAAATCCATTGGACACGTATGTTTGTTATTTTATTCCTACTTTTGTATCGGGCAAAGATAAGCATATTATTTTTAATAACTTTGTAAGTCCTTTAGTTTATGAGTTCTTTAATTTCTAAATCGAAACATAACAAGGACTTATGAACGGACAAACTCAAAAGCGAATGAGATTAGTTAAACCAAAAAAAGCTTTAGGGCAGCATTTCTTGAAGGATTTGCAGATCGCCCAGCGCATAGCCGATACGTTGGCAGATTATAAAGGAACTCCCGTCTTGGAAATCGGACCGGGCATGGGAGTTCTTACCCAATACCTGTTGGATGCAGAACATGACTTGAAAGTGGTCGAGCTGGACCGCGAGTCGGTCGCTTACCTGGAACAGAACTTTCCTGATTTGAAAGGGCGCATCATCGCACAAGATTTCCTGAAGCTGGATTTATCTCAACTCTATCCCGGCAAATTCTGTGTTATCGGGAATTATCCCTATAATATTTCCAGCCAAATCTTTTTCAAGGTACTGGACTACAAAGAGCAGATCCCCTGCTGTTCGGGGATGATACAGAAAGAGGTGGCTGAACGCCTGGCGGCAGCACCGGGAAGCAAGACCTACGGAATCATCAGTGTGTTGCTCCAAGCTTGGTATGACATCGAATACCTATTTACGGTCAGCGAACAGGTATTTAATCCACCACCCAAGGTAAAAAGTGCCGTCATTCGAATGACACGTAACCGGCGTACTGATTTAGGGTGCGATGAAAAGCTCTTCAAAACCCTTGTCAAGACCACCTTCAATCAACGGCGTAAGACCTTGCGGAACTCCATTAAACCAATTTTAGGTAAGGAATTCCCAGACTATGACCTTCCGGTCTTTAACAAACGTCCGGAGCAACTTTCGGTTGAACAATTCATCGAATTGACACTTTTGACCGAAAAATACCTGAAAGAGAAAACATTAGAGGAAAAATTAGAATAACAGCAGAAAAAGTAAAACGATAAATGAGAAGCAGGAAAGAAATAATGCGGTCTTTATTCCCCACCCGGCAATACGGCTGGATGGCCATGCTATTTTTTCTCTTGCTTCTGCCTAATCTTTTCGTATTGTTTTTGGGAAGCGATTTGAGCGGAAATGCACTGAAGCAACTTGCCTATTTATTCTTTTCTTGCTTATTATTCCTCCTTCCAGCCTTATTTCTCAAAGCTAGAAGCTACTTTCTGTGGATGAGCGTATTTGTCTGGTTCGCCCCGATTGAAATCGGACATATTCTCTTTTTCCAGATGCCTATTTCCGTCGGACTGATGACTGCCATTTTGCATACCAATTTCCAAGAAGCCTATGAACTTATCCGTTCTATCGGAATTTTCGCGATACCGGTGGCCTTCGTGATTAGCTTTTATTATTGGGTTACTCTTCGGAAAATTGACAACACTCCGATTCTAACTCCAAAAGGGAAATTGGCTTTCGGAGGATTCTTTTTGCTGTTCAATATAGCCCTATTTACAGCAATGTGGCATATCAGCAGGCATTCAGATGTGCGCCTGATGATGACTACAGACGCTTTTTTCTCCAAATATAGAAAAGTATATCCCTGCGATTTACTTGTTGCAACTTATAGGGTACTTGCATCTGACAGAGAGGTTCATATCATGCACCAGAAACTGACCGATTTCACCTTCGATGCATCTCGACAAGAAGATACTTCCCAACGGGAAATTTATGTTTTAGTCATTGGAGAATCTGCCCGTTATGGTAATTTCTCCATAAATGGATATGCTCGGCAGACTACTCCGCTGTTGGAAAAGACCGAGAATCTGATCTCTTTCAGCCAAGCATTGTCTACGGCGAACCTGACGGAAACGGCTCTACGTCAACTATTGACCCGAGCCACACCCGAAAATCCAGATTTAGCCTATCAGGAAAAAACTTTGCCTGAACTCTTCGCGGAATGCGGATTCAAAACAGCCTGGATCGGGAACCAATCTGCCGGAGACAGATTTATACAACGGATCGCCTCAACCGTTGATTACCGATATTTCTCGACCACAGAATTTGATGCGGCCAACAATTTCGATGAAAAACTATTGCCAGAAATGGACAATGTGCTGAGCTTGGAAAATACCAAGCAACTCATCGTATTGCATACCTTGGGAAGCCATTTCCGGTATAACTCCCGTTATCCGCAAGAATTTATCCGTTATACACCGACCCTAGAAGAAACGACTAAATACAACGTAATCAATGCGTCCAACAAAGACGTATTGGTAAACAGTTATGACAACACCATTGCCTATACAGATTTTATACTACATGAGATAATCCAGCGGGTTGCGGATACACATGCTATCGGTGCCGTTGTCTACATCTCTGATCATGCTGAGAATCTGTTTGATGATGAAGAGCAACACGCTATGCACGGAACAGCTACCCCGAACCGGTACGAAGTACATATTCCTTTCTTGGTCTGGATCTCGGATGCCTATCTTCAGGCCCGGGAAGAAAAAGTCCTGGAAATGCAAAAACATAAAGATTGCCGGATAAGCACAACCAATCTGTTCGATTCGTTTGCTGATATCGCCGGGATCTCTTATAGACAAGAAGACAAACGTTTGAGTGTTGCAGCGCCTGACTTTCAGGAAGACAGTGTATGGCAAGTAATCACTCCGGATAAACATATCATAAAAATGCAATAACTATGGTTGAGCTGACGAAAGAATACATAGAGAACTTGAAGCACATCATTGAAGAGAAAGATGATGTGAAGGCCAAAGAGTTGCTGGAAGAGTTATATCCTGCCGACATAGCGGAACTCTACAAAGACCTGAACCTGCAAGAGGCGATTTATCTCTATCTGCTGATGGACGGAGAGAAAGCGGCCGATGTCTTGATGGAACTTGACGAAGAAGATCGCCATAAGTTATTGAAAGAACTTCCGAACGAGCTCATCGCCAAACGCTTTGTAGACAACATGGATACCGATGATGCGGTTGACCTGATGCGTGAGTTGGACGAAGATACGCAGGAAGAAATTCTTTCGCACATCGAGGACGTCGAGCAGGCTGGAGATATCGTCGACTTGCTGAAGTATGACGAAGATACTGCCGGTGGTCTGATGGGTACCGAGATGATTGTGGTGAACGAGAATTGGAGTATGCCCAAATGTATCGATGAGATGCGCAAGCAGGCGGAGGATATGGACGAAATCTATTATGTCTATGTAGTGGATGATGACGAGCGCCTGCGAGGCGTTCTTCCGCTCAAGAAACTGATCACCAACCCGTCTGTCTCGAAAATCAAACATGTAATGCAAAAAGACCCGATTGCCGTGCATGACAGCGACAGTATCGAAGAGGTAGCTGAGACTATCGAGAAATACGACCTGGTGGCCTTACCGGTAATCGACAGTATCGGCCGGCTGGTAGGACGTATCAGCGTTGATGACGTCATGGATGAGGTCCGCGAACAGCACGAACGTGACTACCAGTTGGCTTCCGGTATCTCTCAGGATGTAGAAGCCTCCGATAATATTTTTACCCAGACCGCAGCCCGTCTACCCTGGTTGCTAATCGGTATGATTGGCGGATTGAGCAACTCTATTATCTTAGGCGGATTTGAGACAGGTATCGCCACAAATCCTAAAATGGCTCTGTTTATTCCGTTAATTGGCGGAACAGGAGGAAACGTTGGAATCCAATCTTCGGCTATTGTGGTGCAAGGCTTGGCTAACAATACCCTGAAAGAGGGCAACATTTTCGCGCAGGTATTGAAGGAGAGTGTCGTTTCAATTATCAACGCCAGCATCATCAGCCTGGTGGTATTTGTCTACAACTTCTTCATGCTGGGCGACCGGGCCATTACTGCATCGGTATCGCTTAGTCTGTTTGCCGTGGTTCTATTCGCCAGTATATTCGGAACGCTGGTTCCTTTGCTACTGGATAAAATGAAAGTTGACCCCGCATTGGCCACCGGACCGTTTATCACCATATCCAATGACATCATCGGTATGCTGATTTATATGTTCATTGCTTCGGCACTTATGTAAACAAGAAACTCAAAAACTAAAATACATGGCTACAAAACAAAAGGTTGTAATCTGCCAGGATTTGCAGACCGAATTGCAGGCGTTTCTGGCAGATGTGGATTATGACAAATTATTTCTATTGACAGATACCAATACCCACGAAAAGTGTTATCCGTTGATTCAAGATATTCCTTTGATCAAGGAGGCTACTCCGATAACGGTCAAAGCCTCCGACCTTCATAAGAATCTGGAATCGCTTGCCTCGATCTGGACACATCTCTCCAACGAGGGTGCAACACGTCATTCGCTATTACTGAACTTGGGAGGCGGAATGGTTACGGATATGGGAGGCTTTGCAGGGGCAACTTTCAAACGCGGCATCCGCACGGTCAATGTTCCCACTACCCTCATGGCATCTGTCGATGCTGCTGTCGGAGGAAAGACCGGCATCAATTTCAACGGATTGAAAAATGAGATCGGAGCATTTTATCCACCCTTATGCGTCTTTATCGATTGCGAATTTCTCCGCACCTTAGACCGCGACAATATCCTTTCGGGATATGCCGAGATGATCAAGCACGGACTGATCAGCTCGATGGAGGTGTACACATCGGTCATGCTTTACGACATTGACACGATGAACTACAACTATCTGAACCAGCTGGTGGCGCAATCGGTTGCGGTCAAGGAGGATTTCGTGGAGCAGGACCCGAAAGAGCAAGGCATCCGCAAAGCGTTGAACTTCGGGCATACCGTCGGTCATGCCTACGAGAGTCTTTCATTCCAGAAAGGTACACCGCTCTTGCATGGTCATGCGGTGGCCGCCGGAATCGTCAGCGAGTTATTTCTCTCTCATCGTGTTTGCGGATTCCCGATGGAGAAACTTAGCCAAGTGGTCTATTACATCAAAGAATATTATGCCCCGTTTATGTTCGGTTGCAAGGAGTATGACACACTTTACGAACTGATGACGCACGACAAAAAGAACGAAGGCGGAGTCATCAACTTCACCCTGCTGGGACAGGTGGGCGATGTGCGTATCAACCAGCATATTTCCAAGGCGCAGGTTCTCGAATCGCTGGATTTTTATCGGGAAAGTTTCGGCGGATAAGTTCCTCCCAAACACCTCAAAAAAAGTATGCACCCTTTCAGAGAAAAGATAGGCACAATCGCAGGAAAAGATAACTATCTTTTCCTGAAAAGGTAGGCATAAAAATCCAATAGCATGTTTTGACATCACCTTTATATATTTATAGAGACAATTATTGCCCAATTCCCATAAAAATACTTATATTTGTCGAAGTAATAACCCCATAAATCTTAATTATGGAAGAAAGCAGATTTATCAATCCGTTTACGGAATTTGGTTTCAAACGGATATTCGGTCAGGAAATCAACAAGGATTTGACCATCGATTTCCTGAATTTATTGTTGGATGGTGAGCGTCACATCGCGGACCTGACCATCAAGAACCCGGAGATGCAGCCGGAAAGAGAAGACGAGCGGCTGGTAGTGTTTGACCTGTATTGCGAAAGCGATGACGGAACGAAGTTCATTGTGGAGATGCAGGCGGCACGGCAGAGTTTCTTTCTGGACAGAAGCCTGTATTATCAGAGCCGTGCCGTAATTGCGCAGGGAGAAAAAGGAAAGGAGTGGGATTATTCCCTCCAACCGGTTTACGGAATTTTCTTTATGGACTTCACAATGCCCGGATGCTCCGGCTTGCGCACGGATGTCGCCCTGATGGACATGAAGACGGGCAAGGTCTTCAATCCCAAGCTGCGGCAGATTTATCTGGAGATGCCTCGTTTCACAAAAGAGGCACATGAATGTGAGAATGATTTTGAACGTTGGTTATATCTGATCAAGAATATGAAGATGTTAAAACGAATGCCTTTTAAAGCACAGCGTGCTGTATGGGACAAACTGCTCGAAGTGGCCGATGTGTCTTCATTAAATGAAGAAGAGAAGGCGCAGTATCACCGTGCCCTGAAGAATTATCGGGATTACCATAATGTAATGGCAACCGCCAGACAAGAAGGACGTGAAGAAGGGTTGAAAGAAGGGGAAGAGATTGGACGAAAGGAAGGAAGAAAAGAAGGCAGAGAAGAAGGTAGAGAAGAAGGGCGAAAGGAAACTATCCTTCAAAATGCCCGAAATCTAAAGCAATTAGGTGTTTCGATAACGATCATCGCAGAGGCAACCGGCCTTTCCGAAGAGGAAATACTACAATTATAACCTTGTATTGTTGTCCAATTCCCATAAAAAATACTTATATTTGTCGAAGTAATAACCCCATAAATCTTAATTATGGAAGAAAGCAGATTTATCAATCCGTTTACGGACTTTGGTTTCAAACGGATATTCGGTCAGGAAATCAACAAGGATTTGACCAT
>DWYO01000081.1 GCA_019118725.1 Candidatus Parabacteroides intestinavium
GACAAAAAGAAAACACAAAAAAGACACCTATTTATATATACTTCGGCCCCATACAGTTTCTCCCTAAATAAAACATTTCAACCCTAAAACATTTTTTTACGTCTTTTTTTTCTCTATCTTTGCCCATAGGAACCAATTAATAGAAATGGAACATGGAGTCTCTAAATCTAATAAAAAATGATCCGTGGCTGGAACCTTATAAAGCAGCCATAGAAGGACGTTATCAGTATGTCATCGACAAAGAGAACAATCTGACTAATGGAGGTAAAATGTCTTTGTCTGACTTTGCTTCCGGTTATCTGTATTTCGGATTGCACAAAACCACGAAAGGCTGGATTTTCCGTGAATGGGCGCCTCACGCTACCGCTATTTATATGATAGGAACCTTTAATAATTGGCAAAAATCAGAAGAATACCGGTTGACCCGCATGGATAATGGCGTATGGGAAATCATTTTGCCTCTAAAAAAACTACATCACGAAGATTTATTCAAATTATGGATAGAATGGGAAGGCGGAGCCGGCGAACGCATCCCGGCTTGGATCCGGCGTGTCGTACAAGATAATGAAACGAAAATCTTCAGCGCACAGGTTTGGGCCCCTGAAAAGCCATATACGTTCAAAGTAAAGAAATTCAAACCGAATACTTCTCCGCTTATGATTTACGAATGCCATATCGGCATGGCGACCAATCAGGAGAAGGTCGGGACTTACAATGAATTCCGTGAGAATGTTCTACCACGAATCGTCAAGGAAGGCTACAATGCCATACAGATCATGGCCATTCAGGAGCATCCCTATTACGGCTCATTCGGCTATCATGTGAGCAGTTTCTTTGCCGCATCCTCCCGGTTCGGCACTCCGGACGAGTTAAAACAGCTTATTGATGAAGCCCATAAAGCTGGTTTGGCGGTTATCATGGACATCGTCCATAGCCACGCGGTAAAAAACGAAGTGGAAGGATTAGGGCGGTTCGACGGCTCGTATGATTTATATTTCCACGGGGATAGCCGGCGGGAACATCCGGCATGGGACTCTTTATGCTTCGATTATGGCAAGAGCGAAGTGCTTCACTTCCTGCTTTCCAATTGCAAATTCTGGATGGAGGAATATAAATTCGACGGATTCCGCTTTGATGGAGTTACCTCCATGTTATATTATAGCCATGGATTAGGAGAAGCCTTCTGCAATTACGGAGATTATTACAATGGCCATCAAGATGGAGATGCGATCACCTACCTGACTTTGGCCAACAAGCTGATACACGAGGTCAATCCTCACGCCATTACCATAGCCGAAGAGGTGAGCGGTATGCCCGGACTGGCCGCTAAGATAGAAGATGGCGGATATGGATTTGACTATCGTATGGCCATGAACATTCCGGACTTCTGGATCAAGACCATCAAGGAAAAGAAAGATGAAGACTGGCATCCGTCGGCTATCTGGTGGGAAACGACAAACCGCCGTGCCGATGAAAAGACAATCAGCTATGCCGAGAGCCACGATCAGGCCCTGGTGGGTGACAAGACCATCATCTTCCGCCTGATTGATGCGGATATGTACTGGCACATGCAAAAGGACGACCATAATTTTATGGTAGAACGCGGTATGGCACTTCATAAGATGATCCGCTTAGTCACGGCTTCGACCATAAACGGAGGTTATCTGAACTTTATGGGTAACGAATTCGGGCATCCGGAATGGATTGACTTCCCACGCGAGGGCAACGGATGGTCGTATAAATATGCACGTCGCCAATGGGACTTGGTGGATAATATGGATTTGAAATACCACTTCCTGGGCGATTTTGACCGGGAAATGGTGCAATTGATCCGTAGTGTAAAAGACTTCCAAAACACACCTATCCAAAAGGTATGGGATAATGATGGCGATCAGATACTGGCTTATATGCGTAAAGATCTGGTATTCGTATTCAATTTCAGTCCGAACAAATCCTTTACCGATTACGGATTCCTGGTCCCGTTAGGCAAATATGAAGTGGTACTGGATACAGATGCGCCACGTTTCGGAGGCTTCGGATTGAATGACGACTCCGTCCAGCACCTGACGCAATTCGATCCTCTGTATAAAAAAGAAAAGAAAGAGTGGCTGAAGCTCTATGTCCCGGCACGTTCCGCATTGGTTCTGCGCAAAGTAAAAGAACCGAGAAAATGCAAAACGGCTGAGGCCTCCACGGGAAAGTGTACGGCCACAAAAACGGTTAAGGCCTCAAAGAGTACAAGTAAAACGACAAAAAAATCAAAGAAATAACAAACTCAAATAATCATGTTGTATCCATTGACATTTAAGCCGATCCTGAAAAGCGTAATTTGGGGCGGTTCAGCAATTTGCCCGTTCAAGGGCATCTCACCCGTACAAGAAGGTATCGGGGAAAGTTGGGAATTATCGCACGTAGACGGTGATTATTCGATTGTAGCCGAAGGCGAATTGGCCAACAAATCGTTAGACGATCTTATCAAAGCATACGGAAAAGACCTGTTAGGCGCTCACGTAATGGAGCGTTTCGGTACGCGCTTCCCGTTATTGATCAAGTTCATTGACGCACGTGACAATCTTTCCATTCAAGTACACCCGAACGATGAATTGGCCCAAAAACGCCATAACTCGTTTGGCAAGACCGAAATGTGGTATGTGATCAAAGCCGACAAGGAGGCTTCTCTCTACTCCGGTTTCTCCAAGCAGATTACTCCGGACGAATATGTAGAGCGCGTGAAAAACAACACCATCATGGAGGTACTCCAGCGTTATGACGTCAACGAAGGAGATGTTTTCTTCCTCCCGGCAGGACGTGTACACGCCATCGGAGCAGGATGCTTTATTGCAGAAATCCAGCAGACAAGTAACATCACCTACCGTATTTATGATTATAACCGTAAAGACAAGAACGGAAATACCCGCGAATTGCATACCGAATTAGCCAAAGATGCGATCGATTACACCTTATATCCGGACTATCGTACGCATTATAAAGCACATTCCAATGCAACGGTAAATCTGGCGGATTGTAATTATTTCACAACGAACCTGATTGATATGGACGCACAAATGACACGCGACTTTGCCGATCTGGATTCGTTTGTAGTCTATATCTGTATGGAAGGGAACGCGACGATTCGTGATAATAACGGCTATGAGATAACCGTTCATCAAGGACAAACCGTTCTGATTCCGGCAACGACTACATCGGTGCAATTGACTCCGGCTCCACAAGCCAAATTCCTGGAGGCATACATCAAATAATGCTTCTCCGGTTTTTGAGGTTTTCAATTTAAGTTTCACACATGCTCAACTTATTAGTTGACAAGGATTCAGAGAACAAGGCTACAAGGCCAACAGCCTGCGACAAATGGCACATAACAAAACCTTTGTCTTCTTGTTTCTCCGTTTACTTGCCAACTAATTTTGAGCTTGCGAAAATTGGTCAAGACTTAGAAGCTGGGATAAATTCAAAAACAGCTTCTTAAAACTCACAAACGCAAAAGCGAAAAATTTCAATATATTCATGGTGGCATATAAAAATAAATTAATACATTTGTCTACTTGAATAAAACAGGAAACTTTAATCAAAAACTATGTAAAACACTTTTGTTATGGCAAAGTTTACAAAAATACAAGTTCTGCAATCCATGCAACAGACCGGGATGATTCCGGTTTTCTATCACGAAAATGTACAAACCGCACAATCCGTACTAAAAGCTTGTTATGAAGGCGGAGTGAGAGCATTCGAGTTTACCAACCGGGGCGATTTTGCCATCGATGTATTCAAAGAATTAATGAAATACACGCGTCAGGAATGTCCCTATATGCGATTAGGTGCCGGAACCATTATTGATGCGCCTACCGCAGCTTTGTATATGCAATATGGAGCAGACTTTATCGTGGGGCCTTATCTGAATCCGGAGATTGCCAAAGTATGTAACCGACGATTGATCCCCTATATCCCCGGATGCGGTTCGGTTACGGAAATAGGTACCGCCCATGAATTGGGATGCGATATGATAAAAATCTTCCCGGCGGGAAGTGTGGGAGGCCCCTCATTCGTAAAGAACATAAAAGCCCCGCTCCCGTGGGCCTTGATTATGGCAACCGGAGCGGTTGAACCAACCGAAGACAACCTCATGGAATGGATCAAGGCAGGTACTACCTGCGTAGGAATGGGCTCAAAACTCCTTTCGAAAAAGAGAATCAACGAAGGAAATTGGGAGGCTATCACCGAATTGTGTGACAAGTGCCTGGAAATTATCTGTAATGCAAGAGAGGATTGATATGGAAAAAATGACACATTACCGGTGGACCATCTGCATTATGATGTTTCTTGCCCTGACGATCAATTACCTTGACCGGCAAGTCTTATCACTTACGTGGGACGAATTCATCAAACCGGAGTTTCATTGGAACGAAGCCCATTACGGGCTCATCACGGCAACCTTTTCCATCGTTTATGCAATCGGTATGCTTTTCGCCGGAAATATCATAGACCGTTTAGGGACCAAGAAAGGGTATCTGTGGTCAATCGGTATCTGGTCGTTCGGAGCCTGCCTCCATGCTTTTTGCGGAATAGCGACCGAAGCCGGAGTAGGATTAGATAATAAAGCAGAATTAATAGCCGCGACCGGAGATCTGGCCTTGCTCATATCTACCATCAGCATGTATTTCTTCTTGGTGGCACGATGCATACTGGCCATAGGAGAAGCCGGCTATTTTCCTGTAGCCGTAAAAGTCACGGCCGAATATTTCCCGAAACGGGACCGGGCTTTCGCCACTTCCATTTTTAATGCAGGAGCCTCCATCGGAGCTTTAATCTCTCCGCTCACCATACCGATATTAGCCAAGTACTTCGGTTGGGAACTGGCGTTCATCATTATTGGAGCCTTGGGATTCATTTGGATGGGGTTTTGGGTATTCATGTATGCCCCTCCGGCACAAAGCCGCTTTGTCAATCAGGCGGAACTCCATTATATCGAGCAAGACAAGCGATTGGAAGCCGAACTGACAAAGGGAAAACAAGAGACCGAAAAACAGATGCCTATCCGGCAATGTTTCCGTTACCGGCAGACCTGGGCGTTCCTATTAGGCAAGTTCTGTACGGACGGAGTATGGTGGTTCTTCCTCTTCTGGACCCCCTCTTACTTGAATACTCAATTCGGCATCAAAACATCCGAAGGATTGGGCATAGCATTGATATTTACATTATATGCCATCACCATGTTATCCCTTATCGGAGGAAAACTCCCTACCCTATTCATTAACAAAACGGGAGAAAATCCTTACTCGGCACGTATGCGTGCGATGCTGATATTCGCATTCATACCGCTCGTTGTATTATTGGCTCAACCTTTAGGAACCATTTCTCCATG
This sequence comes from Candidatus Parabacteroides intestinavium, assembly GCA_019118725.1. GTDB lineage: Bacteria > Bacteroidota > Bacteroidia > Bacteroidales > Tannerellaceae > Parabacteroides > Parabacteroides intestinavium. The sequence goes on from DWYO01000081.1 coordinate 5,378, forward strand.
GTTTCCGGTTATCCTGATAGGAATCGGTTGTGCGGCCCATCAGTCCTGGTCGGCCAACATCTTCACCACCGTAAGTGATATGTTTCCCAAGAAAGCAATCGCCACCGTAACGGGTATCGGAGGTATGGCCGGAGGAATCAGCTCGATGCTGATGCAGACATGTGCCGGTAATCTGTTTGTTTATGCCGGTGAAACTCAATTGGAATTCATGGGGTTCGTCGGAAAACCGGCAGGCTATTTCATTATATTCTGTATCTGTTCTATAGCGTACCTCATAGGTTGGACAATTATGAAGACATTAGTTCCTAAATATAAAATTATCGTAGACTAAAGGATATGAAGAATTTATTCGATGTAACCGGACGGGTCATAGTTATAACCGGAGCTACCGGTGTATTAGGGCGTGCCATGGTCAAGCATTTTGCTGAACAAGGAGCCCAAGTCGTTATCTTAGGACGAAATGAAAAAGTAGGGAACCAGCTTGTCGAAGAGGCGAAAGCTCAAGGCAAAGAAGCCGTATTCTATCCTACCAATGTGCTGGAAAAAGACTTGCTGGAGCACAATTATCAACAAATAATGGACCGATACGGACGCATCGATGTCCTGATTAACGGAGCCGGAGGAAATCAGCCCGGAGCTACTATCCCGCCCGACAAAACGCTATTCGATTTAGACATCGAAGCCGTTCGCCAGGTGGTGGACCTGAACCTTTTCGGAACTATTCTTCCCACATTGGTATTCGCACAAGCCATGGTGAAACAAAAAAAGGGTTCGATTATCAATATTGCCTCCGAAGCAGCTTTACGGCCTTTGACACGTGTAGCCGGATATGGGGCGGCTAAAGCAGCTGTTATCAACTTTACGCAATATCTATGCGGAGAGATGGCCACTAAGTTTGGTGCCGGGATCCGTGTAAATGCCATCGCTCCCGGTTTCTTCCTGACAGAGCAGAACCGGACTTTACTGACCAATCCGGACGGAAGTCTTACGCCTCGTTCTGAAGCCATACTCGCTCATACGCCATTTGGCCGATTCGGAGAACCGGAAGAATTGCTCGGGACATTACAATGGTTAGCCAGCGATGCCAGCCTGTTTGTTTCCGGGACGCTGACCGTCATCGACGGAGGTTTTAATGCATTTTCTATCTAACATTCCTAATTCATCATTCAACATGTATTTATGTAAACAATCTTGGCGCTGGTATGGACCGAACGATCCGGTCAGTTTAGAAGACATACGACAGGCAGGAGCTACCGACATCGTTCATGCGCTGCACCATATTCCCAATGGAGAAATTTGGCCGATCGAAGAAATAAAGAAAAGGCAGGATCTGATAGCTGATGCCGGATTAGTATGGAGTATCGTGGAAAGCGTACCGGTACATGAGCATATAAAAACACAAACCGGAAATTTCCAGCTATACATTGACCATTACAAACAAACACTCCGCAACTTAGCGGCATGTGGCATCCATTGTGTCACATACAATTTCATGCCGGTACTGGATTGGACACGTACGGATTTGGCTTACACATTGCCTGATGGCTCAAAAGCGCTGCGGTTCGAAAGAGATGCCTTTATGGCTTTTGACCTCTACATCCTAAAACGGCCGGATGCCCAACAAGAATATTCCGAAAGCGATAAACGGCGTGCATTCAGGCGTTACGAGCAGATGAGCGAATCGGAAAAGGAGACATTAACACATAATATACTTGCCGGATTACCCGGTGCGGAAGAAAGCTTTACATTAGCCCAATTCCAAGAAGCGTTGGACCGATATAAAGATATCAACGCTGAAAAACTCCGTGACAATTTGGTGTATTTTCTCTCTGAAATAACCCCTGTCGCGGACGAAGTTGGCATCTGTCTCGTGATTCATCCGGATGACCCCCCTTATCCGATATTAGGATTACCACGCATTTTGTCTACCGCTGATGATTTCCGTCAACTAATCAAACGGGTACCCAATCGTTCAAACGGATTATGTCTGTGTACCGGGTCCTTAGGTGTTCGGGCAGACAA
>DWYO01000082.1 GCA_019118725.1 Candidatus Parabacteroides intestinavium
AACCCAAATCAGTCATTAGACTTTGGGTTAAACGTAAAGAAAAAATAGTACAAACCAAACAATCATAAGGTATTATGTCAACATTAAGATTCAGAGTCGTAGAAAAAGCATTCCAGGCAAAGGCATTAGAAGTGCCCATGCCTTCAGAGCGTCCCAGCGAATATTTCGCCAAGAAAGTATTCAACCGGGAGAAGATGTTCAAGTATTTGCCTACCGCGGTATATGCCAAACTGGTAGACGCCATGGATAACGGCGCCGTACTTGACAGAGCCATCGCAGACAAGGTCGCAGAGGGAATGAAATGCTGGGCCATGGAAATGGGAGCTACCCACTACACGCATTGGTTCCAGCCGCTGACCGAGGGTACCGCCGAGAAGCATGACTCATTTATTGAGCATGACGGGAAAGGAGGCATGATAGAAGAATTTTCCGGGAAACTCCTTGTCCAGCAGGAACCAGACGCTTCTTCTTTCCCGAGCGGAGGTATCCGCAACACCTTCGAGGCACGCGGCTATTCGGCGTGGGACCCCTCGTCTCCGGTATTTGTTGTAGATGATACCCTATGTATTCCTACGGTATTCATCGCTTATACCGGTGAGTCGCTGGACTACAAAGCACCATTATTGAAAGCCTTGCGTGCGGTCAACAAAGCCGCTGTAGAGGTATGCCATTATTTTAATCCGGACGTAAAAAAGGTAATGGCCTATTTGGGTTGGGAGCAGGAATATTTCCTTGTTGATGAAGGCCTGTATGCCGCACGTCCGGATTTATTATTGACCGGCCGCACCCTTATGGGGCACGAGGCTTCCAAAAACCAGCAATTGGAAGACCATTACTTCGGTGCCATCCCCACACGGGTAGCGGCTTTCATGAAAGACCTGGAGGTACAAGCTTTGGAACTGGGCATTCCGGTAAAGACCCGGCATAACGAGGTAGCGCCCAACCAGTTTGAGCTGGCTCCTATCTTTGAGGAGTGCAATCTGGCCGTCGACCATAACATGCTTATCATGTCGTTGATGCGGAAGGTGGCACGTACCCACGGGTTCCGGGTACTTCTTCATGAAAAGCCCTTCAAAGGGGTGAACGGTTCGGGCAAGCACAACAACTGGTCATTGGGCACCGACACCGGAATCCTATTGATGGCTCCGGGCAAAACGGCCGAAGAGAACCTCCGGTTCATCACCTTCGTAGTCAACACCCTTATGGCGGTTTACCGGCATAACGGCTTACTGAAGGCGTCTATCATGAGCGCGACCAATGCGCATCGTCTGGGAGCCAACGAGGCACCCCCTGCCATCATCTCTTCTTTCTTAGGCGAACAACTCAGCAAGGTGCTGGACCACATGGAGGTAAGCGCTACGGACGAGTTGATCAGTTTAGGCGGAAAGCATGGCATGAAACTGGACATCCCGCAGATTCCGGAACTGTTAATTGATAACACCGACCGGAACCGCACCTCACCTTTCGCCTTCACCGGAAACCGATTCGAATTCCGGGCCGTAGGTTCGGAGGCCAATTGCGCAAGCGCCATGATAGCCCTGAACGCTGCCGTAGCCGAACAACTGACTATCTTCAAGACGGAGGTAGACGCCTTGATAGAACAAGGAGAGACCAAGGAGGCAGCACTTATCCAAGTTATCCGCAAATACATCAAGCTGAGCAAACCCATCCGTTTTGACGGGAACGGGTACAGCGATGCATGGAAAGAAGAAGCCTCCCGCAGAGGATTGGATTGCGAAACGAGCTGCCCGCTCATCTTTGACCGATATCTGAAGCCCGAAAGCATCAAGATGTTCGAATCGACCGGCGTGATGAGCCAAAAAGAACTGGAGGCCCGTAACGAAGTGAAATGGGAGACCTATACGAAAAAAATCCAGATTGAGGCGCGCGTACTGGGTGATCTGGTGATGAATCATATCGTCCCCGTCGCTATCGAATATCAGACCAAGCTCATCGACAATGTATATAAATTGAAAGGAATCTTCTCTGAGGCAGAAGCGGATAAACTATCGGCCGAGAATATCGCTATCATCCGCAAAATTGCCGAGCATACCTCTTACATCAAAGAGCATGTGGATGGCATGGTCAACGCGAGAAAGATTGCCAATAAAATCACCGATGAACGGGAAAAGGCTATTGCCTACCACGATAAAATAGCGCCTATGCTGGAGCAAATACGATATCACATCGATAAATTAGAACTTATAGTCGATGACAAGATGTGGACATTACCTAAATACCGCGAGCTTTTATTTGTCAGATAGTCCACAAAAAGGTTTAGGTTTATCGAAGCAGTTCGTCTTTTTATGAAACATAAAAGGATGGACTGCCTTTTTTTTCTCCCCCCCACTCCACCAAAATTACCCGTTTATTTGCCAACTTATTCCAGGTAAATCATTACCTTTGTACAAGTCTAAACGATTACACTAAAAAAACTGGCAAATTAATCATCGGGACAAAATATGAAGAAGTTTTTAATTAGCAGCGTGTTGCTATTGTCATTCACGGCATTTGCCTCTGCCTTTACCGAAAGCAGGAATGACGAATCCTGTTGTTGCGACGAATGCCGTTGCGACGAATGCGAATGCGAGGAAAACTGCGAAGAATGCCGCGAATGTCACAGCTATTATTGCGAGGACTGTGAGGAACACCACAAGTTCCGCCATCAGGAAGAGTGCTGCCGCGAGTATCGCCGGCATGACTATCGGGAACACCGGCATCACCGCCATCATACCGGCTGTTGTCATGAAGAACGCCGGCACAGGTGTTGCGAATAGAAAGAGATAATCATAAAAGCTAATGAATCCCAAGATTCATAAAACTCAAAAAAAACGAATATGAACGTAAAAGAATTTACAGCATATGTGAAAACCCGACAACCGCTCAATACACCGGAGATTTTCCGGTTTATGGACGAGATGAGTGACGAGGCGCGCCGTGTGACGTTCCGCCTGAACTCCGCCTACCATACACCGGAAGAGGTAAGAGCCCTGTTAAGCGAATTATTCGGTTACGAAGTACCGGAAACGTTCCGTGTATTTCCTCCTTTCTATACCGATTTCGGAAAGAATATCCACGTGAGCGAAGGCGTGTTCATCAACGCTTGTTGTCATTTCCAAGATCATGGAGGCGTATTCATAGGCGAGGGAAGCCAGATAGGCCACAATGTAGTATTTGCCACATTAAACCATGACCCCGATCCGGAAAAACGCGCCTATACCTATCCTGCTCCCATCGTACTGGGCAAGAAGGTGTGGGTGGGTTCGAACTCGACCATCCTGCAGGGCGTGACTATCGGAGACAATTCGATTGTAGCGGCCGGTGCCGTAGTAACCAAGGATGTACCGGCAAATACCCTTGTGGGAGGTGTACCGGCAAAGATTATTAAAAACATCGATTAATAACGGTGTGTCATAATAAATAAATATATTAATAACAAAAAAGAAAAGAAAATGCATAATTGGTTTGAATGTAAAGTCTCTTATGAGAAGATGATGGAAAATGGAATGCAGAAGAAGGTGACCGAACCTTACCTGGTAGACGCCCTCTCCTTTACGGAGGCGGAATCGCGCATCATTGAGGAAATCCGTCCTTTCATCACCGGAGAATTTACCATAACAGATATCAAGCGCGCGCGCATCTCGGAAATTTTCTTCAACGAAGAGGGCGACCGCTATTATAAAATCAAGGTCTATTTCATCACCTTAGACGAAAAGAGCGGAGCCGAGAAGAAAACAGCCGCCATGATGCTGGCCCAGGCATCGACCTTGAAAGAGGCTATCTCCGTACTGGAGGAGGGCATGAAAGGGACATTAGCCGATTATACCATCGCATCCGTCACCGAAACGCTTCTGATGGACGTATTCCCGTTTGACGCGAACAGCATCCCCTCCGGACCGAAATCGGCAGAAGAGAAATTAGCGGAAGAAAAACAGGCCGCAGAAGCCCATAAATAAAAAAATCCTATGACGAATATAGCTCAGCATATTCAAGAATTACAAGCGTCTCTGCCTAAAGGGGTGACGCTTGTAGCCGTTTCCAAGTTCCACCCGGCAGAAGCCCTGCAAGAGGCCTACGATGCCGGGCAACGCGTCTTCGGGGAAAGCCGTGCGCAGGAACTGGTGGCAAAGGCCAAGGTCCTCCCCAAAGACATCGAATGGCACTTCATCGGACCGCTACAAAGCAACAAAGTAAAAGACATCGCACCGTTCATCCATCTGATTCACAGCATCGACTCCTTGAAGCTCCTTCAGGAGGTCAACAAGCAGGCGGCCAAGCACGGCCGTTCCGTCCGCGTCTTGCTGGAGATCCATGTAGCCGCCGAGGAGACCAAGCACGGGTTCGGCATAGAGGAATGCCGCGAACTGGTACGGCACCTTCCGGAGCTCCCCAACGTCCGCATCTCCGGAATCATGGGCATGGCGACACAGACCGATGACGAGCGGCAAATCCGCCAGGAATTTCATACCTTACATCAGCTCTTCGCAGAATTGAAAGCTACGACCTTCAAGGATTCAGAAGATTTCACGATCCTTTCGATGGGCATGAGCCACGATTACCGGCTGGCCGTCGAAGAAGGAAGTACTATGGTACGGGTCGGAACTTACATCTTCGGAGAACGGGAATACTAAACCTAAATCAACCTCTAAAAACACATTTTATATAATGGCTAAATCAATTATCTCATCAGCCGCATTTGCGGATACGAAACCTCATTACGAAATACTTGACGGATTGCGTGGAGTAGCGGCTTTACTGGTAGTATTCTACCATATTTTCGAAGGCCTCTCGTTTGCCGAAGGGGGGACTCTGATCACCACGATTAATCACGGCTATCTGGCCGTAGACTTTTTCTTTATCCTCTCCGGATTCGTCATCGGGTATGCTTACGATGACCGGTTGGGGAAAACCATGACACTCGGCAATTTCTTCAAGCGCCGCTTGATACGCCTGCATCCGATGATTATCATGGGAGCGGTGCTCGGTGTGATCTTCTATTGCCTGCAAGGATGCGTGAAGTGGGACGGCACACACGTGGCCACGTCAATGATTATGCTGGCCCTGCTCTGCGCCCTGTTTTTTATCCCGGCAACTCCGGGCGCCGGTTATGACATCCGGGGCAATGGAGAGATGTTCCCGCTCAACGGCCCCAGCTGGTCGCTGTTCTTCGAGTACATCGGCAATATCCTCTATGCGGTGTTCATCCATCGCCTGTCCAATAAAGCGCTGACGGCACTGGTATTTTTGTTGGGCATCGGACTGGCTTGGTTTGCCCTGTTTGATGTGGCCGGCTATGGCATGATCGGTGTAGGATGGACGCTGGATGGCGTCAACTTCCTGGGAGGCTCATTGCGTATGCTCTTCCCCTTCTCGTTAGGCATGTTGTTGTCCCGCAACTTCAAGCCGGTGAAAGTAAGAGGCGCATTCTGGATCTGCTCGATCGTCCTGCTGGCGCTATTCTGCGTTCCCTACATCGAAGGCAACTCGCCCATCTGCTGGAACGGCCTGTTTGAAGCCATCTGCATTCTCTTTATCTTCCCGGTACTGGTCTGGATAGGAGCCTCAGGAAAGACAACCGACAAGCACTCCACCCAGATATGCAAGTTTTCCGGAGATATATCATTCCCGTTATATGCCGTACATTACCCTGTGATGTACCTGTTCTACGCTTGGCTGATCGACAACAAATATTACACTTTCGGAGAGGTATGGCCGGTGGCCTTAATCGTCTACATAGGAAGCATCCTGCTGGCCTATCTCTGTCTGAAATGTTATGACGAGCCGGTAAGAAAATGGCTGAGCCGGAAATTTTTGGCAAAGAAATAAACTAAAAAACATATAAACTCTAAAACTTAATAAATATGAAACACAAAAGATTATTCATTACCTGGATGGCATGTGCCTGCGTATGCATGAATATGGCCGCCCAAGACTCGGAATTCGATTTGTCTTCCCAGCGTTCGGAAGCACAAGATGTATTAGCGGTTCCGGGCAAGAAACTGGACCATCAGGGGATTATCATCAATCCAACACCACACCAGCTGAACTGGGACAAGAGCAATCTATTGGACATCTCGAAAGGAATCAGCCTGAAAGACAAACAAAAGAAATTTGCCGAAGACCTTCCTTTCGTGGCACTCAATAAGAAGGGCGTGAAACTGACTATCGACTTTGGAAGCAAAGTGGCGGCCAAGAACGATGTGAAGAACGTATCCGGCGCATACGCCCTCAGCATCGGAAAGAAGGGTATCTCAATTGTAGGATATGACGAAAGAGGCGCGTTCTACGGCATCCAGACTCTCCGGCAAATCTTAGAAAGTCCGGGCATCCGGGAGGGGAAGCTCCCTTATGTGGAAATCAACGATTATCCCGATCTGAAATTCCGGGGCGTGGTAGAGGGCTTCTACGGGACTCCCTGGTCGCATGAGGTACGTGTATCGCTGATTGATTTCTACGGGAAATTCAAGATGAACACCTACCTGTACGGCCCGAAAGATGACCCCTATCATAGCTGTCCGAACTGGAGACTCCCCTATCCGGAAAAAGAGGCGGAAAATATCCGGGATCTGGTAAAAGCCTGCCAGCGGAACCGGGTAGACTTCGTCTGGGCGATTCACCCGGGGCAGGACATCAAATGGAACGAAGAGGATTACCAAAACCTCGTCAACAAATTCAACGGGATGTATGACCTCGGTGTGCGTTCGTTTGCCGTATTCTTTGATGACATCTCGGGCGAAGGAACCAACCCCGTCAAGCAAACGGAACTTTTGAACCGCCTGACGGAAGATTTCGTAAAAGTGAAGGGAGACATCTCGTCGCTGACCGTATGCCCGACTGATTATTCCAAGCTTTGGGCGAATCCTACGCCACAAGGGAGCCTGGCTATTTACGGAAAGACGCTCGACCCGTCTATCCATGTGTTCTGGACCGGCGATGTGGTATGCAGCGACCTGACCAAAGAGACCTTGGACTGGATCAACACCCGCATCAAACGACCGGCCTATTACTGGTGGAACTACCCGGTAACCGATTATGCCCGGCACATCATCATGCAAGGCCCTTCTTACGGGCTGGATACTCACCTGACCGATCAGGACTTGTGCGGTATCGTAAGTAATCCGATGGAACATGGCGAAGCCTCAAAGTTAGCCTTGTATGGGGTGGCCGACTATGCCTGGAACGTGGCCAACTATAATCCGATAGACAATTGGGAAAGAGGCCTGGCCGAACTGGTGCCCGAAGCCAAAGAGGCTTACCGGACCTTCGCCATCCATTCCGCAGATACGGAAACGGGATACCGGCGTGACGAATCGTGGGAGACCCGTACATTCCGGATTGCCGATTGGGATGAGGCTTCCGCCCGGGCCCTGGAAGAGGAGTTTAAAAAGATCGAGCTGGTCCCGGCCAAGATGGAGCAAGACTGTGCCAATCGGGCATTGCTCAAGGAACTACGCCCCTGGTTAGAAGAGTTCGGCAAATTGGGCACACGTGGAAAACGTGCGATAGAACTGGCACGGATTTACCGGTCTCATCAGAATGATGCCGAATTCTGGAGCAAATATATCCAGAACCTGATGACCCCGGAAGACCGGAAGAACTATGAGGCTCACAAATCAGGCACCATGAAGCTCCAGCCCTTCTACGAGAACGCGATGGACGACATGGGCGACGGCTTCCTGGAAAAGCTTCTGGGCGAAAAGCCTATGTTATATAAAGGTATCGGGTCGTTTGCCAACTCCAAGACCACGCTGACCAAACTGATGTTTGATAACGATACGGTTTCTTACTACACCTCAGGGTTCGCCCAGAAAGCCGGAGACTGGATCGGCGTGGATTTAGGAAGCGTGCGTGATGTTCATGAGGTCGCTATCCTGCAAGGCCGGAACTCGGTAGACGATGTGGATTATTTTGACCACGTGGCTTTGGAATACTCGGCCGATGGCAAGACCTGGACTCCGATGATAGATGACATGAACCAGCAGTATGTCATCAACTGGAAAGATAACGCGGTAAAGGCCCGCTATATCCGCCTGAAGCGTCTGGAGTCAAAACGTACCAACTACGCGTCTGTTCGCTCGTTCGAAGTGAACCCGCTCCGGTTGGACAACTTGGGCTTCAGTCTGGAGGCACCCCGTCCCGAAGAGGCTCTTTTCGCGTTCGACCAGCGACTGAACACCTCATACCAGAACACCGGGAAGATGGCTTTTGAGGTAACTCCCGGAACCAAGGGATATACCCTGTTGATGAATCAGCCCTCTGCCCCATTAAAACTCAGCTTATGGAAAGCGGACGGTACACGGAGTTCTGAAATGACAATAGACGCCCCGTTCTTCCACATCGATGTAGATGATGACATCACAAAGGTACAAATTGAGGGCACGGTAGAGCTGTTTGAGATCATTGCGGATAAATAGGCTCACATTAGTCTATATTATGCAAAAATTGTTCTTTTCCTAATTTTAACAAAGGGAATATTCCGTTTTTTACGCACAAGTCCTTATCTTTGTAGCGCTTTTTTCGATTTTATCGGAACATAGCCGTTTTTTTGTATATAGGTTTATTAGTTTATACGTTTTTAAGTGAAACGCGTATAGACTGATAAACCTATAAACTCAAAAACTCATAAACTTAAAACAAATGAGGCAAGTTTCAAAGATACATATATGGATAGCAACCGGATTCGGTTCGGGCTTTTCACCCATCGCTCCAGGTACGGCCGGGGCACTATTGGCTACGGCATTATGGGGCATCGCATCCTTACTCTTTCCATTCGGGGCGGTACAATTCGGAACGCTGGCAGGCATCGTCCTGTTTACCGTACTGGGAATCGTATCCGCTACGGCCGTAGAGAAGATTTGGGGGGAAGACCCGTCCAAAGTAGTCATAGACGAGATGGTAGGCGTATGGATTCCGCTTTTGGCCGTGCCGGACAACACCTATAAATATGGCTACGCACTTGCAGCATTTGTCTTGTTCCGCCTGTTGGATATCTTCAAACCTTTAGGCATACGCAAGATGGAGAACTTCAAGGGGGGTGTCGGTATCATGATGGATGATATCCTGGCCGGCATCTATAGTTTCATTGTATTAATCGGAATAAGATGCATTGCCGGATAAGTAAAATAATGAAACGCCCATTCACCAAGGCCGGCTTTTTCACGTTCATGCGGGCTCAATTCTCCTCACAGATATCCAGTTTGTTTGATTTTGCGGTTACCATCCTCGGCGCAAAACTACTGGACATCTATTATGTCTATGCGACCAGCTTAGGGTCTGTGGCCGGAGGAATCCTGAATTGCTTCATCAATTATTACTGGACCTTCAAGGCGCAGGATTGCAAAAAGAAATATGTCGTCATCAAATACTTTATCGTATGGATGGGGAGTATCTTCCTGAACACCTGGGGAGTCTATCTATTGACCGAATCCATCCAGCGTGTACCGTGGGTACAAGATACGCTTTACCATATCTTTGACGACATATTCATCGTAAGCAAGATTGTGGTTTCCCTGCTGGTCGGCTGGTTCTGGAACTACAACCTGCATCGGTTTTTTGTCTATAAGGATTGTAAGATACGCAGGCCACTCCGGCGGAAAGTAGTGCCTGTAGAGACACCCTCGAAAACTAAAAAACGAAATATTTATGAGCTTCAAGACTTTTAGAGATTGGTTGCAACAGACCATTTACAAGATCATCAATCCCGTTGTACACGGAATGATTAAGATAGGGATTACCCCGAATTTCGTAACGACCACAGGGCTGGTGGGGAATATCGTGGCAGCATGTGTCCTGGTTTACGCCGGACTCTATGCTTCCGACCAAGACTACTCGTTGGTGGGATGGGCCGGTGGAATCATCCTCTTCTCCGGCTTGTTTGACATGATGGACGGCCAGGTCGCACGTATAGGAAATATGAAATCAACCTTCGGGGCCCTCTACGATTCGGTGCTCGACCGGTATAGCGAACTGATTACCTTCTTCGGGCTCTGCTCCTACCTGATCATGCATCACCATATCGGCGGATTCATCATCGCGTTTGTGGCACTGATCGGCTCGCTGATGGTCAGCTATGTACGTGCTCGTGCAGAAGGGCTGGACATCGAATGCAAAGTGGGATTGATGCAACGCCCCGAACGAGTAGTGCTAACTGCCCTGGGAGCCTTATGTTGCGGCATTTATGCCCACTTCTCCCGCAATGCCTCATTCGACCCGATATGGATTCTGATCACCCCCCTGTTGTTTGTAGCCATATTCTCAAACATCACGGCATTCGGCCGACTCAGACATTGCTATAAGGTAATGAAGGAAATGAATGAGAATTAAACATGGAAAAGCAAAAAAATCCTATGGCTTTCCCTACAAAGAAAGAGTTCATCATTGTAGCCTGCGGAACCCTCTTATTTTTCATTCTGACAGGCCTGTTTATCGGCATCCGGGTAGACCATGTCGCCTTGATCGGGCTGTTTCTCGCCCTCTTTTTCGCCAGCGGACCGACTCGGAAGTTGGCCATAGCCCTGATTCCGTTCATGGTTTTCGGAATTTCATACGACTGGATGCGTGTTTTTCCGAACTACGAGGTCAACCCGATCGATGTAAAAGGCCTCTATGAGACCGAAAAAGCCCTTTTCGGCATTCCTGTGAACGGACAGATTCTGACTCCGAACGAATATTTCGCCCTGCATAACTGGAAGGTCATGGACTTCCTTTCGGGAATCTTTTACCTTTGCTGGGTGCCGGTCCCGATGCTTTTCGGTGTATGGCTCTATATCAAAGGCGAACGTGAACTCTATTTGCGCCTGGCACTGGTCTTTCTGTTCGTCAACTTTATCGGATTCGCCGGGTATTACATCCACCCGGCCGCCCCGCCTTGGTACGTCATGATGCATGGCTTCGAACCCATACTGAACACACCGGGCGAGACCGCCGGACTGGCCCGTTTTGACGCCGTAACAGGCTTGAATATATTCGGTTCGATATACAGTCGGAACGCCAATGTGTTCGCCGCAGTTCCCTCTTTGCATTCGGCCTACATGATCATGCCCGTCTATTACGCGGTTGTCCGGAAAAGCAATCCGTTGCTTGTCATCCTGCTCTCCGTCATCCTGGTCGGGATATGGTTTACCGCGGTCTATACGGCACATCACTACGTCATCGATGTCCTTTTAGGCATTCTATGCGCCCTATTAGGCCTATTCATCTTTGAAAAAGGGCTACTCCGGATCCCCGGATTCCGCCGGTTTTTCGATACTTATTATCGCTATATCCGATAACACCGGTCCGCATTCCATGCCTCGCAACTCACCCTGCGCCAGCGGATCCGTTTCCGGCTAAAGAGTGAACGAGAATGGCAACAAGGTCGAGACCGAATCTATCACATGGACATATTCAGCTCCACACAACAGAATCCGCATCGGACGGTTGAAACGTTGCTCCGTTTCGAGCATCACCTGGCAACAAGCCCCACAGGGAGCGATTTGCTCCCTGATCCGGCCATCCTGGCAAGCGATGATGGCCAATGCCACGACCGGCACATCCGGATAAGCGGCACCGGCACTGAACAATGCCACCCGTTCGGCACACAGACCGGAAGGATAAGCGGCATTCTCCTGATTACATCCGAGGATAACCTCGCCATTCTCCAACAAGGCCGCCGCCCCTACGTGAAAGTGCGAATAAGGAGCGTATGCCCGACGGGAAGCCTCAAGCGCTTTCCGGTATAAAACGTTATCCGAATCGCTCAATTCGGAGACCAAATACTCCGAAAATGTAAATTCCTTTGTAATTCTCTTCATATTTCTACCTTTTATGCCCGCAAGATACAGAAAAATATGCTTCTTTTTTGTATGTTTGCAAACGTAATTGAATAATAAATGCTTATGAATGTTATTTTCAGATTCTTATTATGCTTTTTCTGCCTGTTTATCGGGACAGACGGCTGGGGAGAAAACCTGTCGGCTCTTTCTTCGTACCACCGTTATATCCGGAAATACAAGGACTTGGCTATCGAGCAACAACACAAATATAAGATTCCGGCCAGCATCACGTTGGCGCAAGGTTTGCTGGAATCCGGAGCCGGACAAAGTGACCTGGCACGCCGGTCGAACAATCATTTCGGAATCAAATGCCATGACTGGAAGGGGAAACGTGTTTACCATAATGATGACCGGCGGGGGGAGTGTTTCCGCAAATACAATAACGTGGAGGAGTCCTATGAAGACCATTCCAAATTTCTGGCCCTGCGTTCACGTTATGCCCCCCTGTTCCGCCTGAAAATCACCGATTATAAAGGCTGGGCAAAAGGGTTGCAGAAGTGCGGATACGCGACAGACCGGAAATATGCCAACAAGCTGATCAAGGTCATCGAAGATTACAAGCTCTACCAATACGACTCGGCCAAGAAGAAAAAATCAAAACAAGAGAAAGCTATTGTCCAACATACGATTTACCGGAGCAACGGATTGCTTTATGTCCATGCCAAATCCGGTGATTCGCTGGAAGATATCGCCAAAAGCACGGGCATCAGTACACGCAAGTTAAGCAAGTACAACGAAATCCCGAAAGATTTCCCGCTTCAGACGGACGATGTCATCTATTTGGAAAAGAAGAAAAAGAAAGCGGACGAATCGCACACCAGACATATTGTACAGGTGGGCGAATCCATGCATAGCATCTCCCAGCAATATGGCATTCAAGTTAAAAGTCTCTATAAATTGAATAAAAAAGACAAAGATTATGTGCCAGCGGAAGGAGATGTCCTAAAGCTAAGGTAAATCAGATAAAAAAGTGTATATTTGCGTCCATAATTAGTAGAAAAATGAGCGATCAACGTTATAATCTGCGCGGAGTATCCGCATCGAAAGAGGATGTTCACAATGCAATCAAGAACATCGACAAAGGTATTTTTCCGAATGCATTCTGCAAAATCATCCCGGATATATTAGGGGGTGACCCGGAATATTGTAACATCATGCACGCCGACGGAGCGGGCACCAAGTCCTCGTTGGCCTATATGTACTGGAAAGAGACCGGCGACCTGTCGGTATGGAAAGGCATTGCCCAGGATGCTTTAATTATGAACATCGATGACCTGCTCTGTGTGGGAGCTGTAGATAATATATTGGTGTCATCGACCATCGGACGTAACAAGCTATTGATTCCGGGGGAAGTCATCTCGGCTATCATTAACGGTACAGACGAATTGCTGGCCGAACTGCGGGAGATGGGCGTAGGATGCTATGCCACCGGCGGGGAAACGGCGGATGTAGGCGACTTGGTACGCACCATTATCGTGGACAGTACCGTGACATGCCGCATGAAACGCGCGGATGTGATTGACAACAAGCATATCCAAGGTGGAGACGTAATCGTTGGTCTCGCCTCATTCGGACAAGCCACTTACGAAAAGGAATATAACGGCGGAACCGGCAGTAACGGACTGACCTCTGCCCGGCATGATGTATTTGCCAAATACCTGGCTCAGAAATACCCGGAAAGCTATGATGCGGCAGTACCGGACGATTTGGTTTATTCCGGGAATTTGAAACTGACGGATCAGATTGCCGAATTAGGCATAGACGCCGGGAAACTGGTTCTCTCGCCGACCCGTACCTATGCTCCGGTCATCAAGAAATTATTGGATCAATTGCGCCCGCAAATCCACGGAATGGTACATTGCTCGGGAGGAGCACAGACCAAGGTCATGCATTTTGTCCATAACAAACGAGTGACCAAAAACAACCTGTTCCCGGTCCCCCCACTCTTCCGGATCATTCAAGAACAAAGCGGAACGGATTGGAGCGAAATGTATAAAGTATTCAATATGGGACACCGTATGGAGATTTATATCGCTCCGGAATATGCGGAACAGGTGATTGAAATTTCCAAGAGTTTCAACATTGACGCACGGATTGTAGGCCATGTGGAAGATGCGGACCGGAACGAACTGATTATTGAAAGCGAGAAAGGTCGGTTTACCTATTAATTCAAACAAATGGCAGAAAACAGTTTATTAAATAGATTGGACGGACTTGTAAGCCGTTTCGAAGAGGTCGGTACCTTAATTACCGACCCGGCCGTCATTGCGGATATGAAGCGGTTCGTGAAGCTCAACAAAGAGTACCGCGATCTGGAAAAGATTGTACAGGCCCGTAACGAATATGTCAAAGCGCTGGATGGAATAGCCGAGGCCAAACACCTGCTGGAAACGGAACAGGATGCCGAAATGCGCGAGATGGCCCGCGAAGAACTGGATCAGTGCAACGCGCGTATCCCGGCCTTGGAGGAGGAAATCAAGCTCCTGCTTATTCCGGCAGATCCGGAAGATGACAAGAATGCCATTGTGGAGATACGAGGCGGAACAGGTGGGGATGAAGCGGCTATCTTCGCCGGTGATTTATACCGCATGTATGTCAAGTATTGCGAATCCAAAGGATGGAAAATTGCCGTCTCCAGCTTCAACGAAGGGGCCGCCGGTGGGTATAAGGAAATTATCTTCAGCGTAACCGGCGAAAAGGTGTATGGCACCCTGAAGTATGAATCGGGAGTGCACCGGGTACAACGTGTCCCGGCCACCGAGACGCAGGGACGTGTGCATACCTCTGCAGCTACAGTTGCGGTGTTGCCCGAAGCGGATGAGTTTGATGTGGAAATCAATGAGGGAGAAATCAAATGGGATACGTTCCGTTCCGGAGGAGCCGGAGGACAGAACGTCAACAAGGTAGAGTCGGGTGTGCGTTTACGCTATGTCTGGAAAAATCCCAATACCGGAATCAGCGAGGAAATCCTGATCGAGTGTACCGAAACCCGCGACCAGCCCAAAAACAAAGAGCGAGCCTTGACCCGCCTGCGTTCGTTCATTTACGACAAGGAGCATCAGAAATATATCGATGATATAGCCAGCCGACGCAAGACGATGGTGTCTACCGGAGACCGTTCGGCAAAGATCCGGACATACAATTATCCGCAAGGACGTATCACAGATCACCGTATCAATTATACCTTATATAATCTTTCAGCCTTCATGGACGGAGATATCCAAGACTGCATTGACCACCTGATCGTAGCGGAAAATGCGGAAAGGATGAAAGAATCGGAATTATAAACTAAAACTTAGAGTCATGAACAAGCAACAATTATTTGAGAATATCAAAAAGAAGCAGTCTTTTTTATGTGTCGGACTGGATACAGATATCAAAAAAATTCCGCAGCACTTATTGCAGGAAGAGGATCCGGTATTTGCTTTCAATAAAGCCATTATAGATGCTACGGCCGATTATTGCGTGGCCTACAAGCCCAATATGGCGTTTTATGAGAGCCTGGGCGTACAGGGAATCACCGCTTTTGAAAAGACGGTAAAGTACCTGCGCGAGAATTATCCGGACCAGTTCATCATCGCCGATGCCAAACGGGGCGATATCGGCAATACTTCAGAAATGTATGCCCGCTCATTCTTTGACCATATTAAGGTTGATGCCGTGACCGTGGCGCCTTACATGGGCGAGGATAGCGTAAAGCCGTTCCTGATTTATCCGGAGGCTTGGGTGATTTTATTGGCATTGACCTCCAACAAGGGGTCTCATGATTTCCAGTTGACCGAAGATGCAAACGGAGAACGTCTTTTCGAGAAGGTTTTGAAAAAATCACAAGAATGGGCTTCGGATGAACAAATGATGTATGTGGTAGGCGCTACACAAGGAAAGATGTTCCTGGACATCCGCAAGCATGTTCCCCAGCATTTCTTGCTGGTTCCGGGAGTCGGAGCACAAGGCGGTAGCCTGAAAGAGGTTGCCGAATATGGCATGAACAATCAGTGCGGCTTATTGGTTAATTCATCAAGGGCCATCATATATGTTGACAAAAGCGAGAATTTTGCGTCCGCTTCTCGTGAAGCCGCTAAGGCGGTACAACAAGAAATGGCGGGCTATTTAAAAGATAAAGGAATTATTTGATACAAAAAAAGAATCTGGCAATGGAGTTTTCAGCCCAACAAATAGCAGGCTTTTTAAATGGAACCATCGAAGGAGATCCCGATGTAAAAGTGTATAATTTCTCAAAAATAGAGGAAGGTAAACCAGGTACACTGACTTTTTTGGCGAATCCGAAATATGAACATTATATTTACACCACAAAAGCCAGCGTTGTATTAGTGAATGAGGATTTCTCGCCCACCGAGCCTATCCCCTCTACCGTTATCCGGGTACCCAACGCCTATGCGGCATTGGCTATCCTATTGAATATTGTAGAGCAGCACAAGCATAAACAGCACGTGGGCATAGATTCTACCGCATTTATCTCTCCTTCCGCCCAAATAGGCGAAAATGAGTATATCGGCCATTTCGCCTACATCGGAGAAAATGCCAAGATCGGGAAGAATTGCCGAATCTATCCTTATGCTTATGTAGGTGACAACGTCACCATCGGCGATAATTGTATCCTTTATCCGCACGTGACGATTTATGAGGGTTGTGTGGTGGGCAATCATTGTATCCTCCATGCGGGTGCCGTTATCGGAGCCGACGGATTCGGGTTCGCTCCGGAAGGTGAGTTATACAAGAAAATTCCTCAATTGGGTAATGTCATCTTAGAAGATGAAGTAGAGATTGGAGCCAATACAACGATTGACCGTGCCGTTATGGATTCGACAATTATCCATAAAGGGGTAAAGCTGGATAACTTGGTACAAATTGCCCATAACGTAGAGGTAGGTGAAAATACCGTTATGGCAGCCCAGGTCGGTATTGCCGGTTCTACAAAAATAGGAAAACATTGTATGTTCGGAGGGCAGGTCGGCCTGGCCGGGCATATCAAAATAGCCGACCATGTTACGTTCGGCGCACAATCTGGAGTGATCAGTGATATCAAAGAGGCGACTACCCTGTTGGGGGCTCCGGCAATCCACGCCAAAGATTTCATGCGCTCAAGCGCCATCTTCAACCGATTGCCGGAAATGTACCGTACGATGGGGAATTTACAACGAGAAATAGAAGAATTAAAAAAGTTAATCAATAAAGAATAAGGGATTATGCAGAAGCAAAATACACTGGCCGCAAGTTTTAGCTTGCAAGGAAAGGGGTTGCATACCGGATTGGATATTCAGGTGACATTTAATCCGGCTCCGGAAAACCACGGTTATAAAATCAAGCGTGTAGATTTGCCGGAACAACCGATTATCGACGCGGTGGCTGAGAATGTCGTGAACACCCAGCGCGGAACCGTTGTCGGGAAAAAAGATGTAACAATCGGAACTATCGAACACGCCATGGCGGCTTTATACGCATCCGGCGTAGACAACTGCCTGATCGAGGTGAACGCTCCGGAATTTCCGATATTGGACGGGAGCTCACGCTTCTATACAGAGGAAATCCAGAAAGTAGGCTTGCAAGAACAGAATGCTTCTAAAGACTTTTACATCGTCAAGCATAAGATTGAAGTCAAAGATGAGGAAAGCGGAGCGTCTATCATGATTCTTCCGGATGATACGTTCAGCGTCAATGTGCTGATTTCGTTCGACTCGCCCGTGTTGAGCAATCAATATGCTACCATGAACAACGTGAGTGAGTTCTCTTCTGAAATAGCTTCTTCCCGTACCTTCGTTTTCGTCCGCGAAATAGAAACACTCTTGCAGCATAATCTGATCAAAGGAGGGGATCTGGATAATGCCATCGTAATCTATGACCAGAAAGTGGCTCAGGAATCTTTGGACAAGATTGCGGATATGATGAACCTGCCCCATAAAAACATACAGGAATTAGGGTACATCAACAATAAGCCTCTGATGTTCGACAACGAACCGGCACGCCATAAGCTGCTGGATGTTATCGGAGATATCGCTCTGATCGGGAAACCGATCCGGGGACGTATCATTGCCACACATCCGGGACATAGCATCAACAATAAACTGGCCCGTATCATCCGGAAAGATATCAAGCTGAATGATGTGCAGGCTCCGGTCTATGACCCGAACAAAGAACCGATCATGGACATCAACCGCATCCGCGAACTATTGCCCCACCGCTATCCGTTCCTGCTGGTCGATAAGATTATCGAAATCGGCAAGAACTATATTGTCGGCGTAAAAAACATTTCTGTTAACGAACCTTTCTTCCAGGGACATTTCCCGCAAGAACCGGTTATGCCGGGTGTATTGCAAATCGAGGCCATGGCGCAAACGGGCGGATTGCTGGTGCTGAACAGTGTGGAAGAACCTGAACGCTATTCAACCTATTTCATGAAAATAGATGGAGTGAAGTTCCGCCAAAAGGTGGTTCCGGGAGACACACTGGTGCTGCGCCTGGAACTCCTGGCTCCAATCCGCCGGGGAATCTCGACCATGAAAGGATATGTCTTTGTCGGAGACAAGTTAGTAAGCGAGGCCGAATTTATGGCTCAAATTATCAAAAACAAATAAATTCTTCAGATTGACATGAATATATCTCCATTAGCTGTTGTCCATCCCGAGGCAAAACTGGGTGAGAATGTCACCATTGATCCTTTTGCGGTAATCGAAAAGGATACGGTAATTGGCGATAATTGCCATATATTTCCTCATGCCGTTATCCTCGATGGAGCACGTATTGGCAAAAATTGCCGGGTTTTCCCGGGTGCGGTAGTGGCCGGAGTCCCACAAGACTTGAAGTTTAAGGGAGAAATCACAACCGCTGAAATTGGTGATAATACCACAATACGCGAATGCGTGACGGTTAATCGCGGAACGGCCTCCAAAGGTAAGACGATTGTAGGAAATAACTGCCTGATCATGGCTTACTCGCATATAGCGCACGATTGTGTCGTGAAAGACAATGTCATCATCGGGAATGCATCCCAGATTGCCGGAGAGGTGGAAATAGACGACTACGCTATCGTAAGCGGGGGCACATTGGTGCATCAGTTCACCCGCATCTCCAAGCATGTGATGATTCAGGGTGGCTCACGCATAGGAAAAGACATCCCGCCTTATACGTTGGTCGGACGCGATCCTATCACCTATTGCGGTATCAACATAGTCGGACTGCGCCGCCGGGGATTTACCAATCACCAGGTATTCCTGATTCAGGACATCTACCGCACGTTATATACACGCGGATTAAATAACACGGATGCCTTGAGGGCTATCGAAACGGAATATGAACCCAGCGTAGAACGCGACCTGATATTAGATTTCATCAAGTCTTCCAAACGCGGTATCGTCCGGGGATCAATTGACGAATTATAATCTTTATAAATCCTGAAGGGAGTGTCTCAAAATGCAAATTTTGCTACATTCCCTTCAGGGCTTCAGAATGGAGAAGATGGTTATTCCCCCTCCCCCACTTACTTTTCAGCCAACGAATCCTTGTCCAGTACTGCACCAGCATCCCGGTTCATGTGCCTTTCCCAATCCGGAGATTCAGGCAACAGATTCATCAACTTCTTGCTTTGCTCTGTTTATTATCAGTGGGGCGCAATGCGCGAATACCGATCTGTTCATACGAAAGAAGAAATATCCGATTTGTCAGGAAAGTAGAGGATTGAAGTTATAATTCCGTTCTATATAATG
>DWYO01000083.1 GCA_019118725.1 Candidatus Parabacteroides intestinavium
AAATCAATAAAATGATATAAATATGAATATCCGTCCATTTTTTACCAGCCTGTGCAAGACAATTATTATTGTATGCCTGACGCTTTTTATTCCGATTATCCCGATGAATGCACAAAAGAATCCGCTACGAATAGGCGTGGCCGGTGTTTCGCATGCCCATCTGCACGAAGTGATTATCCGCTTGGACCGGGGCGATTTTGAAATTGTTGGTGTATCTGAATCTAATTCCCGTATATTAAAAGAAAACGGATTAAGAGGAAAGGTGGCAGATAGCCTTTTCTTTTCAGACATCAATGAGATGCTGGACAAGACCAAACCGGAGGTTGTGGTAGCTTACGGCTCCATCTACGACCATCTGGAGGTGGTAAAGGCCTGTGCTCCACGGCATATCCACGTAATGGTAGAAAAGCCTTTGGCAGTCAACATGGAACATGCCGGACAAATGGCAGATTTGGCCCGAAAAAATGACATCCTGCTTCTGACCAATTACGAAACGACCTGGTACGATACAAACCGGGAAGCTTACCGACTGGTCAATGAAGATAAAACACTCGGGAATATCCATCGGATCAATGTATTTGACGGTCATCAGGGACCGTTCGAAATTGGTTGCGGGAAAAATTTCACGGACTGGCTGACCGACCCGATACAAAACGGAGGGGGGGCTGTTATTGACTTCGGATGTTACGGAGCAAACCTAGCCACATGGCTTTTGAAAGGAGAGAAACCCAAGCGAGTCTACGGCGTATTACAACAATGCAAACCGGAAATGTACCCGAAAGTAGATGATGACGCAACAATCCTGATGGAATATCCGCACACGGTCGTACAGATCATGGCTTCCTGGAACTGGCCGATGAACCGCAAAGACATGCACATTTATGGTAGGAAAGGGTATATTTATCAAGATACACCGACCCAGATGAGAATAGGTATCAACGGAAAAGAAAAATCCATAAAGGCTCCGAGGCTGGAAGCTCCCTATAACGATTCGTTCTATTACCTGAAAGCTGCCGTAAGAGGAGATATTGAAGTAAAGCCCTACGACCTTTCTGCACTTGAGAATAACCTGATTGTGGTTCAAATCCTGGAAGCGGCCATCCAAAGCGCAAAGAGAGGCCAGCCAGTTGATCTTAATTAAATTGTAACACGTGTTTCATAGAGCCGAAACATCGGATGAATACCTTTGTAAACGAAACTTAAAACATACATATAATATGGCGACAAAAGTACCTCATATCTTAGTAGTCGATGACGAAGAAGATTTATGCGAGATCCTGAAGTTCAATTTGGAGACCGAAGGCTATCAAGTAAATACAGCTTTTAGCGGAGAAGAGGCTCTCACACTCGATCTGGCAAGCTATGATTTGCTGTTGTTAGACGTGATGATGGGTGAAATCTCCGGATTCAAATTGGCAAGCCAGTTGAAGAAAGAAGAGCATACAGCTCACCTGCCGATTATCTTCCTTACGGCAAAAGACACAGAAAATGACATGCTCACCGGATTCAACTTAGGAGCGGACGACTATATCTCCAAACCTTTCTCCATACGTCAGGTACAAGCTCGCGTGAAAGCGGTACTGCGCCGGAGTCTGGAGGCAAAAAAGAACAGCACGAAAAGCAACATCCTGCAATATAAAACACTGTCACTTGATACCGAACGTATTAAAGCCAGCATCAATGGGGAAGTGGTTCCTTTGACCAAAAAGGAATTCGAGATATTAAAATTGTTATTAGAAAATATCAACCATGTTTTCTCCAGAGAGGAAATTCTTTCCCGCGTATGGAAAGACGAGGTGTATGTACTGGATCGTACCATCGATGTAAACATAACCCGTCTACGGAAGAAAATCGGAGAATATGGTAAAAATATCGTTACACGTTTAGGATTTGGTTATTGTTTTGAGGGATAAAGATATATTATGAAGAGGAACATACCTTTCAGCCAAAAGCTTTTTTGGTCTATATTCTTTATATTTTTAGGATTTACAGGTTGCTTTTTCATTTTTCAGTATCAACGGGAAGCCGAGTTTGCCCAAGAGAAACTGGACACAGTACTGAAGACCTATAATCATCAGCTACATTATCGACTGTTGCACGACACAACGCATCAGGTGGATAGTATCGTCAAAAATTTTTTAGATGAGATTCCCAACAAGGATATCCGTGTCACGATTATTGATCCGTCCGGAAACGTATTGTTCGACAACAGCGCTGGTGTGGATGACTTACCCAACCACAATGATCGGGAAGAGGTACAAAAGGCCCGAAAAATGGAGAAAAGGAGCTTTGCCATCCGCTTGTCTGAAACGACCGGAATACGTTATTTCTATTCCGCATCGAACATCAATAGTTACATCTATCGGACGGCTCTGCCTTATGATCCCGATACCAAAGGCATCCTGGCCATCAATATCGATTTCATCTATTTCATGGCGATTATGGTGGCCATCTTTATCCTCGTATTATCCCGCTATTCGCGACGGATAGGCCAGACTATCGCCAAGCTTCGCGACTTTGCCCGGAATATCCGGGACGTAAAGCAGGATGACAAGGAGTATGTCTTTCCGAACGATGAGCTGGGAGAGATCTCGAAACAAATTATCACACTCTATCATAAGCAGCAAAAAGCCAAGGACGACTTGGCAGTAGAACGTGAAAAGCTTATCAAGCACTTCCAATACTCGCGTGAAGGATTCGCTATGTTTACCGACAGCGGACAAGAGATCCTTTCCAATATCTTATATATCCAATTCGCCAACCTGATTGCCGATGAGGATATCCATGCAGCGGAAGAGGTCATAGAGCTTCCCGAACTGGCACCTATCCGGAAATTTCTGGAACAGCAGGGGAACTCCTCAAGGACACGTGTTTTGCGTGAGACCGTAACGGTAGACAAGGCCGGAAAAATTTTCCTGGTTGAATGTATGCTCTTCCTTAACAACAGCTACGAAATCTCTATCAACGACATCTCACGTCAAGAAGAAGAAAGCCGAATGAAACGGCAATTAACACAAAACGTGGCGCATGAGCTGAAAACTCCGGTAAGCAGCATCCAAGGGTATCTAGAGACCATTATCAGCAATCCTGACCTACCTGCCGACAAACGTGCTTTCTTCCTTGAACGGTGCTACGCCCAAAGTACGCGCCTGACCGGATTATTGCAGGATATCTCCGTCCTTAACCGATTGGAAGAGGCGGGTGACCTGTTTGATCTGACCGAGGTCGATCTCACGAAACTGATCACCGACATCAGCCGGGAATGTGAACAACGGATGAAAGCCAAAAATATCTCTTGCCGGCTTCGTTTGCCGCAGAGCCTGCCCATCCATGGAAACAACTCCCTGCTCTATTCGATCTTCCGTAACCTCTTTGACAACTCCATCGCATACGGTGGTGAGGGTATTACTATTACCGTCAATTGCTACAAGCAAGATGAGAAATTCTACTATTTCAATTTCTCAGACAATGGCGTTGGCATCGAAGAGAAGCATATCAACCGGATATTCGAACGGTTCTATCGGGTCGATACAGGACGTAGCCGCAAATTGGGTGGTACCGGCTTAGGCCTCTCTATCGTGAAGAATGCCGTGATTTTCCATAAAGGACAAATCTCTGCGAAAAGCATTATCGGCAAAGGTGTCAATTTCCTGTTTACATTGCATAAGTAGGTTCCTTATCCATACACGCCATGCACCGCTTCCGCACAACGCTCGCCATCAATAGCCGCTGAGACAATTCCGCCTGCATATCCGGCTCCTTCCCCGCAAGGGTACAGCCCGCGAAGTGTGACATGCCGGAGGCTATCCGGTTCACGCAGAATACGTACCGGAGCGGAGGTCCGGGTTTCTATGGCGATCATCACCGCCTCGTTGGTCAGGAATCCTCTGGATATTTTGCCGAAATGCCGGAATCCGTCACGCAGCCGGTTACTGATAAATTCCGGCATCCAGAAATGTAATGGCGAACTAATCAATCCCGGAGTATAAGAAGAGTCCGGTAAATCAAAAGAGAGTTTCCGGTTCACAAAATCCGTCATACGTTGAGCCGGAGCTGTCTGCTTACGGTTTCCCTGCATCCAGCATACTCTCTCCAACCATTCCTGCAGGTACAGGATACCCAGCGGATCCCCCTCCTTCAATTTCATACCAGACAGTATTTGAGGGATATCTTCAACACGTACCTCTACCACCATCCCCGAATTAGACCAGCGTGAACCGCGGTTGGAGGGCGACATCCCGTTCACCACAATCTGTTCGGGACCGCTGGCGGCCGGAACCACAAATCCGCCGGGACACATGCAAAAGCTATAGACTCCCCTACCACCCACTTGCGTGACAAAGCTATACTCTGCCGCCGGAAGGTAAGCTCCTCGTCCGGCCGGATTATGATATTGGATCGAATCAATGAGTTTTGACGGATGCTCCAACCGCACCCCTATGGCTATACCTTTCGGTTCGATACGGATTTGTTCCTGATGCAGATAGCGGTAGACATCACGTGCGGAATGCCCCGTAGCCAAGATGACCGGTCCCAAGAACTGCTCACCGGTATGAGTTTCTATGCCGATGACCTCATCGTTCTTAATCAGAAGCCGATCCATCCGCGTCTGAAAATGCACTTCGCCTCCCGACTGTATAATCTGGTTGCGCATATTCTCAATCACACGCGGCAAACGGTCTGTACCGATATGCGGATGTGCATCCGCTAAAATAGAGGTACTTGCCCCATGCTGGCAAAACACATTCAGGATTTTTTCGACCGACCCGCGTTTTTTGCTCCGTGTGTACAATTTACCATCAGAATAGGCGCCTGCCCCTCCTTCTCCAAAGCTATAATTCGACTCTTCATCCACAACCTGCAACCGGGATATTTGCGCTATGTCCTTTTTGCGCTCCCGCACATTCTTGCCTCTTTCCACAACAATAGGCCGCATCCCCAACTCGATAAGTCGCAATGCGGCAAACAAGCCTCCTGGACCCGCTCCTACCACAACTACCGTTTTCCCGTTACGCACATCTCCATATTCCACCTTTGCAAATTCCGGATCTGAGGGCAGTTCATGGATATAGGCCCGCACCTTCAGATTGACCTGAATAACCCGTTGACGCGCATCTATCGAACGGCGCAGGACACGTACAGCCTCAATGGCACTCACCTCGAATCCGACCTCCCGGGCCACCCACGCCCGCAATTTATCCTCATTGGCCGCCACCTCAGGCAGCACACGCAAATTCAATTCCTGTATCATTCTACACCAGTTTCCAAATTTGGGCGCAAGTTAGGCAATTATTGCCATTTCTCAGCTATCTTCAAACCCTTTTTTCCCGTTTTGCTACCCGCTATTTCCAGCCTATCTTTCCCTCAAAAGAGTACATCCTTTCCCGAAAAGAGGCTGTCAAAATTTTTGAAACGACTATGCCTAAATATCGGTCTTAACTTGTACAAGATGGCGAAATCGAGGTGCAGACACCAGATAACACAACGCTGGCAAGTATGGAGAAGAACCTTGTGACCAGCAAGGAACAGACAAATTTAATGCTTTGAAGATATACTAAAAACGCCCATTGTCCGTTCTTTATAAAGATAAAAAATAGAAAATATGAGAAAGCGGACCTGCCTATTGGTGGCGATTTTTATAAGTATATGTATCTGGAATGGATTGGAACGGCTGATTTCATCGGACAAAGGAGAGATATATCGAAACGGTGAATTATCCGAAATAGCCAAAGATGTGGTAGCTATACCTTTGGAATCTATTGCCGGAACCCCCATTAAAGATGTACGGGATTTATATAAAGAGGGAGACAACTTGTTTCTCATCAGCCGGGATATCCTGTACCGATTTAATCGTAAAGGAGAGTTTATCTGCCGAATCACCAATCCGAAAGAAATAAGAGTGGCGGGCTATATGGTAGACGAAGTAAAGCAGCAGCTGATTGTGCTGGGAAATGTGAACGACATCTATTATTACGATTACGAAGGCAATCTTTTATCCAAAAAGAAATTGAAACGGGACTTCGGCAAACAGCAACTGCTATCAGCCATTCTCTACCGGAATAAAATCTACACGATAGAACAGGAGCAAGTAAAAATAGCGGAGAAAAAACAAAAAGTATCGATAAAATGCCATATTGGAGTCTATGATACAGCATTCCATGAGTTAGAAAAGCGGAATTTGAAGGAAGCAGAACTAACCCACCCCACTTACGTATCCAAAATACAGAACCTGAATCTCCACGTTAATCCGGATACAGGAGAAATTTATGTCTGTTCTTTCCCCTACCAACCGGACTATCTTTTGAGCGACACACTCTATCTCTCTCATATATCCTTGAAGAAACATCCCGATGAAGTGCCGCTCTATCCCATTCAAATGGGCAGCCGCTTTTGGTTTGCCTTTAACCGCCATGCAGATGACGAATCAAAACGCTATACCTATTGCTGGGACCGACATGAAAATCAGGCGTGGCAAACAGGACGAGGTTTTAAAGATGACTTTTACCAAAGCGGGTATGTCACCGAACTTTTACCGATGGGTGTAAGCGGTGACCAATATTTCTATTGTAAGAATGGAGAAGAGGTGAGCCGGAGCTTTCCGGAAGCGACCGACTCGACCGTAGTATTTATTGTGAATCTGAAAGGGTAGCCCTCAATTTATGTATAAGGCGGGGAAAAGCATACTGCTCCAAGCTATCGGCATCCACCTGCAAATAATGTTTCGACAAATACCCCTCAGACTCTACTTCAATGACATAGTATACCGCCAACAAGACCTGATGAGACAATACATGCTTTATGGTCCGGGAGATTTTTGCTATGCGCACTCCTCCGCATCCTTCAAACAAGAGAGCTACCTCTTTACAACGAACCAGCTCCGCCCAGTCTGCCGGAGCAGCCGTCTCTACTAGTGGAAACTCGTAAAGCCCTTTCCAAATATCATCAGCCTCACGCTTATGAATCCAAGTTTTACCTTTATATATAATATGAAAATAATGGAAATAACGGGTCCGCGATTTTGTCTTACCCTGCTTGACCGGATAAAGCAGCGCTTCATGTCGGGCATAAGCCAGACACAAATCCGAAAGAGGACATGCCTCACATTGGGGATTTCTAGGAGTACAGACCAAAGCCCCCAACTCCATGATTGCCTGATTATGCAATCCGGGATAGTCCGGTGAAAGAAGAAGAGTGGCCGCCTCACCAAACTGCTTCTTCCCCTCTGAAGTATCAATCGGAGTATCTATACCCAACAACCGAGCCAATACCCGATAGACATTTCCATCCACCACCGCATAAGGCAAATCCCAGGCAAATGACACGATAGCTGCCGCCGTGTAATCCCCTATCCCTTTCAACGCACGAACTTCCTCATACGATTGAGGGAAACGCCCCCCGTAATGTTCTGCCATATACCGGGCCGCAGCATGCAGGTTCCGGGCACGGCTATAATAACCTAATCCCTCCCAATAGCGCAGCACTTCATCTTCAGAAGCCTGAGCCAACGTATCTATATCTGGAAAGCGACCGACAAACCGATGGAAATAATCCAGCCCCTGTGCAACCCGTGTCTGTTGCAAGATAACCTCCGAAATCCAAATCACATACGGGTCTCTCGAATGTCGCCAGGGAAGATCCCGTTTATTCACTTCATACCACGTTATCAGCCTTTTACTGATCAATAAATCATTTTTAATGTCTGTCATATAAACTTCATAACTGATTGAATACTGCAAACATACAGAGATTCACGGTAAAACATCACGTATTTTTTATTAAAAATTACTTTCTCACTTCGATAAAAAGCTATATATTTGCATTCCAAAAAATTAAAGTCAATCATTTAATAACTATAGACATGACAAAAGCAGATATCGTAA
>DWYO01000084.1 GCA_019118725.1 Candidatus Parabacteroides intestinavium
TTTCTGCATGTGTATTTCATAAGAGAGATAAATTCGGTCGAAGAAGTCGTCTACTTCATGGTTTTTGTACCGGAAGCGGTTTTGTACGGCCCATTGCCAATGAATACTATTGGTATTGCTTAGCAACATGATGTGGTAATGTTCACGTAATTTTAATAGCCAGTCTAATTTATAAGAAGGAATATCGGTTAACATGGCAATCCAAGCGGAGTCTATTTGTTCGTCTGTCAGGGATTGTTCTGTTAGCCGTCTCATGCTTGCCCGAAAAGCTGCAGCCGGAATGTTTCCTGATTCCAATTGCCGGTATAGTTCCTTTTGTTGGTAGTCGTCTAAGACATTTTCATGAATGCTGTCAATGCCTAATTTTTCGAAAGCGATACGCCAGGCAGTCCGGTCGATATTAATCAGCACACCTCCAAAATCAAATATCAGATTTTTTATTCCTTCCATTTGTCAGCTTTTTAAGTTAATATGTATTTGTGTCAGTCTGAAAGCCTAAGAACTTTTCCATGGTTATTTGTTTGTCGGCTTGATTTTGCAAATATAATGGAAAATTTTGTATGTTTGTGGTATATTTGAAGAAAATAAGAGCTGCGATGAGGATTTGGATTAAAAGGGCAGGCATTCTATTGCTTATACCATTTTTATTGATAATTATATTGTCCGTACTGTTGTATGTTCCGGCATTTCAGGACTTTGCCGTTCGTCAGGCAGCCTATTATGCCGGTCAGGCAACCGGTATGCGGATAGGGATAGAACGCATTCGCCTTTCTTTTCCGTTGAATTTGCGAGTTCAAGGAGTAAAGGTTGTAGAGAATCAGCTCCCGACCGATACGCTGTTCTCTTTGGATGAGCTGAATATCCGGATCCGTCCTTGGCCTTTGTTCCATAAAGAGGTATTGGTGGAGTCGGTTGGCTTCCGGAATGTACAGGCTAACACCAAAGATTTGTTGGAAGGTATGGAGATAAAAGGGTTTATCGGGAACTTCGAAGCGAAAGCAGACCGAATCAGTCTTTCTTCCGAACGGGTTACCCTTAATCGGCTGGAACTGTCTGACGCAACGGTAACATTGTTGTTGACCGATACGACTTCTCAAGCAGATACAGTCGCTTCAGCCCCGCTGAATTGGTTTTTGGATTTGCAGAAGGTTGATTTGACACGGGTTGCCTTGGCCATGCAGATGCCGCAAGATACGTTGCGTATATCCGGATTTATTACTGAAGCTAAATTGCGGAACGGAAAAGTAGATTTAGGCAAGGCAAGTTATGGTGCGGATTCGTTTGAACTAACGGCTTCTTCCTTGGATTATAGAGCTAATGAGGAAAAAGCCAAGAAAGGCTTTGACCCTTCCCATATAGGCTTGTCGGATATAGCTATTCGGTTGAATGCGCTTTATTATGATAGTACTTCCTTGTCGGGGACAATAAAGACATTTATGTTGAAAGAGCGTTCCGGATTGGAAATAACCCGTTTGGAAGGTGCTGTGCATGGAAAAGGAAATCAGCTGGATGTGCCGGCGTTGATTTTGGAAACTCCCTATTCGCGTGCAACATTAGAGGCCGCAATCCCATATACGGTTTGGAATAAAGGGTCTCAAGAGAATATGAATCTGCATTTGGATGCTCATTTCGGGAAAAATGATTTGCTGACACTCGCTGGCGAATTGCCAGAAGATTTGCTTCATGCCTATCCGGATAAGGATTTATGGATAAATGCAGATGTTTCTGGGAATCAGGATTTGCTAAAATTGAAACGGGTACAGGTACAGTTGCCCGGAGCACTGGATATGCAGGTAAACGGAAAGGCTACTTCTATAGCTGACGAGAAGAAGAGGAAAGGAAAAATAGACCTAAAGGTGTTTTCCGGAAACCTGGATTTCTTATTGGCTTTCCTCCCGGTTGAATCACGGGATGATTTGGCTATTCCGCATCATTTGTTGCTAAGAGGGGATGCTGAATTGGAGGGTGAGCAATACCGGATCCGCCTGTTATTGCAAGATGGGGTCGGGAAGATCCGTCTGCAAGCGGCTTACCATGCTAAAGAGGAACGTTATAAAGCACACCTTTCGGTAGATAGTTTGGAGCCGGTACATTTTCTTCCGCACGACTCTTTGTATTGGATGAGCGCTTCGGTAAATGCAGAGGGGAAAGGTTTGAATATGTTTGACTCGTTGACGTGGGCGAAGGTGGATGTCCGGGTAGCGGACTTGCGTTATGGGCGCTCTTCTGTTTCTGATATCCGGTTGGAAGGCTCTTTGGAAAATCAGTTGGCTAAGGTAGATTTAATCAGCCACTATCCGTTGGCGCAGATGGATATCTCTCTGAATGCTTCGGTGAAACAGGATAATTTGAAAGCCAAGTTGATAGCCGATATGCAGCATTTGGATTTTGAAGGACTGCACCTTAGCGACAATCCATTTTCTACCTCCTTTCAATTAGTTGCCGAGGCGGAAACCGATTTGAAAGATAAATATATAGCCGATTTGACTTTGGGTGACTGGGAGCTGGTTTCGGGAAAATATAAAGCGCATCCCAAGACGTTGGTTGTAAAGGCCCGGGCACATTCGGATTCAACTTTTGTCTCATTCCATGCCGGAGATTTGTCTTTGACATTGACCGGAAATTCAGGAATCAACGGACTGAGCCAGAGTTTTAATCACATCTCAGCGGAGATGGACCGGCAAATGGCAAAAGATTCGATTGTGCGTTTGACTTTGATTCGTCCTATGCTTCCGAATTTGCATTTGGAACTGAATGCAAAAAAAGATAATCCTGTCTATGCTTTTGCGCAGATGTATAATATAGACTTCCAGCGTCTGGATTTGAATGCATATACTTCTCCGGTAACCGGAATACGGATGGATGCGCGTGCCTATAAGTTGTTGCGCGATACCTTTTTATTGGATACGATACAGATGCGAGTATGGCAAGATACGGTTGGTATTTTTTATCAGGCGGAAGTTATTAAAAATAAGTTCAAGCAGCAGACTCCTTTCTCGAT
>DWYO01000085.1 GCA_019118725.1 Candidatus Parabacteroides intestinavium
AGAAAAAGCTGAATAACTATTTTCCGAAGAAATTCAAAACAGCTTCTAAGCATGAAAGCTATCGTGATTGGAAAAACAAGGTAGAAAACGCAAAAATAAAGATCTTGAAAAAGGTTCGGAAGAGGGATTATTGAAGGAAGAAAAACACAGACTATTGTATTCGCCCGGCTAATGGAAGTCAATAACCGATGTACTGTTGTCCAACAAGCATAGCATAAATGAAGTCAAAGAATCTTCTGCAATCCTTTGACTTCGCTTTGAGGGAAGGAGAGAGTCCAAAATCTATTTTATGCCATCTGTTTGATACAAACTCTATCCCTCCCCTATCAACTTATTCTCTTGTTATCTCATTGACTGAACCTTCTAATATCCTCCACCTAAGGCACGATAAAGATATACAATGGAAAGAAGTTCGTTGCATACGGCTGAATTCAATCCAATTTGTGCACTCAAGAACTCACGTTGAGCGTCCAATACATCCATATAATTCGTTACCCCGTTGATATATTGAAGCTGAGCCAATTCCAAGTATTTTCGGGCGGCCACTTCCAATTTCGCCTGTGACTGACGTACCTCTTTAGCTTTACGAACGGAAACGATGGCATCGTTCACCTCCTTAAAGGCCTCGATGACGGTCTTCTCATACCCATAAACCGCCTGTTCATATTGTGCACGCGCCACTTTCAAGCGAGCTTTATTGCGCCCCATCGCAAAAAGAGGCTGTGTCAAATCGGCTATCGGATTCCAATAAGGACTTTTCAAAAAATTACCCAACTCATTACTTTCCAAACCGAATATGCCGGTCAACGATATTTTGGGGAACAAATCCGTATACGCCACACCTACCTGAGCATTCGCCTCTTTCAAAGCCATTTCAGCCTGACGAATATCCGGACGACGTTCAACGAGAGAAGAAGGCAAACCGGCAGGTAAGGCATCCGGAAGATGCTGTTCCGATAAAATTCGTCCACGTCGGATCGGATGGGAATAATCCCCCAAAAGCAACGAAAGATCACTTTCCTTAATCTGAATCTGACGCTCCAAATCCGGTATCAAAGTTTCGGTACGAGCCAATTCCACCAATGCCTGATTGTAAGCCGTTTCAGAGGTCAGACCTCCTTCGTAACGGAGCTTGGCCAGACGGACACCCTCACGACGCGCATCCAACGTCTGACGGACAATAGACAGCTCTTCGTCCAAGGCGCACAATTCATAATAACCAGCCGCTACACCTGCAATAATCGTCAGTTTCAACGCTCGTTGCGCCTCGATACTCTGCATATAGGCCGCAATATCCGCCTCGTTTGCCCAACGGATATTTCCCCAAAGGTCCAACTCCCATCTCAGATTCAATTTAGCATCAAACTGAGGGTCGGCACTCCGGTCATCGCTACCACCATAATTCGTCACTTCAGTGTCGCCATGCAATGTAGCACCCAACGATGGAAAAAGACGGGAAAAGTTGATGCGCTTGGCGGCCATCATCTCTTTTATCTTGGCTGCAGCAATTTTCATATCCTTATTATTCTCCAACGCTTGGCTAATGAGATTCTGCAATACCGTATCTTGATACAGACTTTGCCAAGGGATATCAGACACGGATACCGTATCGGTCGTCACCCCATCGATAGTTTCCGGCAAATTCAAATCCGGACGCGCATACTCCTTTCCCAATTTACAAGAAGAGAATGCAAGAGAAAACGCCATAATCAAGATAAAAGGCAGGATTTTTTTCGGACGGATGTTTTTTAATTTATCCATATTCGGACGGTAACGCGACACCTTATCCATACGAATTCCTTTCTTGATCTTATAAATCAACACAAAGAAAAAGGGCACCATCACGATACCAACGCTAGTCGCCACCAACATACCGAAAAATATACCGGTACCAATACTATGACGTGAGGCCGAACCCGGACCTGAAGCCAGTACCATCGGCAGCATACCGAGGATAAAGGCCAAAGAGGTCATCAAAATAGGACGGAATCGCATCTGTGCCGCATGAACGGCAGCCTGTATAGCATCGATTCCTTTATCCACCTGTACTTTGGCAAATTCCACAATCAGAATGGCATTCTTAGCAGCCAGACCAATAAGCGTCACCAATCCGATTTGGAAATAGACATCATTCTCCAGTCCCGTTACCCAAATACCCAGATAAGCCCCCAACGCTGCAATCGGCAGAGAAAGCAACACCGCAATCGGCACAATCCAGCTTTCATACTGAGCTGCAAGAAACAAGAATACAAAGAGGAACACCAAAGCCAGAATCATACCAGTTTGTCCGCCGGCCTGCTTTTCCTGATACGAAAGGCCACTCCATTCAAGAGCGATATTTTCCGGCAAATGCTGTTGCACAATACGCTCCATCGCTGCCATCGCATCACCCGTACTATACCCAGATGCGGCAACAGCATTAATCGGAGCCGTAGAAAACATATTGAAACGTTTGATTGTACCCGGACCGGTAGTATATTTCGTTGTACCCAATGCCGTAAGCGGAACCATCGAACCGTTCTTGGCCCGTACGAAGAAAAGCCCCAAGCTCTCTTTGTTCGCACGGTAAGGTGCTTCGGCCTGAATATACACACGATAGATACGGTTGAACATATTAAAATCGTTCACATAGACCGAACCCAAATAGGCCTTCATCGTTGAGAAGATATCCGCTACGGGAATTCCCAGGAACTTCGCCCGGTCACGATCTACATCAAAATAGATTTGCGGAATCTCAGCCTGCAAAGCGGAGGAGATATTCTGCAGCTCCGGAGCCTGCTTGGCATAATAAAGGAATGTGTCCGTAGCCTGAACAAGATCATCCCAAGTAGCCTCTCCTCTTGCTTCAAGCTGCATCTCCAAGCCACCGCTTTCTCCCAAACCAGGGATAACTGGCGGACGATTCACATACCCCTTCGCTTCCGGATAATAATAAAGCTCCTTACGGACAGCCTCCATCACATCGGCCACTCCCATGTCACCCCCTTTACGCTCTTCCCACGGTTTAAGGATAACGGTCAGCGTGGAACGATTCTGTGTCGTTCCCAACCGACTACTGCTACCTGTTACATTCTGCACATAGGCTACAGCCGGCTGAGCTTTCAGAAAATCAATCATCCGATTAGTCACCGTACGTGTACGTTCCAACGTAGCACCTTCAGGCAATTCCAGTTCGACTGTGAAGAATCCCTGGTCCTCTTCCGGAATGAAAGAGGTAGGCAAGATACGGTTTAAAACGAAGATGACCACAATAGCCATACCAAATCCCGCCAATATCCGGCGTGGCTGCTGTATTACTTTCCGAAGCAGACCAGTATATTTATGGTTTCCTTTTTCAAGCCATTCGTTGATCTTCCGGAAAACTATATTTTTCTCGCCATGGGTCGGACGAAGCAAGATGGCACAAAGTGCAGGACTTAACGTCAAAGCCACAACCGTGGAAAGAATCACCGAAACCGCAATCGTGATAGAGAACTGACGATACAACTGCCCTGTAATGCCACTCAAAAAGCTTACCGGCACAAACACTGCCGCCAGCACCATAGAGGTAGCAATCAAGGCACCTGTCAACTCCTTCATCGCCCGATGGGTCGCTTCGCGAGGCGACACATTCTCTTCATTGATAATACGTTCCACATTCTCAACCACCACAATCGCATCATCCACCACAATACCGATGGCCAATACAAGCCCCAGCAATGTCAAGGTGTTCAACGAAAAGCCCATGATCAACATAAAGCCGAACGTACCAATCAGCGAAATCGGCACGGCTATCGTCGGAATCAACGCCGCACGCCAATTCTGCAACGACAGGAACACCACCAAAATCACTAAGAACAAAGCTTCAAAAAGAGTTTTATATACTTCATGCACAGATTGGGAAATATATTCCGTCATATCAAACGGGAAATTATATTCCAACCCCTCAGGGAAGTTCTTACTCACCTCTTCCATGACGTTCCGCACATTCTCTGCCACCTCCAAGGCATTTGCGCCCGGGAGCATATAAATAGCCAAGATAGCCGCATTTTTCCCATTGATACCACTCTCCGTATTATACGAAGAGGCTTCTAACGAGACACGCGCCACATCGCGCATACGGACGATCGAACCGTCTGAATTAGCACGGATGACAATATTCTCAAACTCTTCTACCGTTGAAAGACGACCGGATGCCGTAACAGGAAGTGTTACATCTACATTCAGGATAGGCTGTTTCCCAAATTCGCCAGCCGCCGATTCACGGTTCTGATCCTTCAAAGCATCCTGCAAATCCTTTACAGTAAGTCCCATCGTTGCCAAACGGTCCGGATAAACCCAAATCTGCATACCGTAATAGCGGCTGCCCACATTCGATACCCGGCCCACTCCCGGAATACGCCGTATCACATCCAGCACATTAATCGTAGCGAAGTTACTCAAATAAATCTCATCAAACTTCGGGTCATCAGACATCAACGTGAGCGTCATCAACTGGCTGGGTGACTGTTTCTCTATCGAAATACCATTCTGAATAACTTCGGCCGGCAAACGGCTTTCGGCCAGCTTCACACGGTTCTGTATCTCTACGGCAGCCAGATCCGGATCTGAAGAGACATCAAACGAAACTGTTATCGTCAGGTTCCCGGAATTCGAGCAGTTGCTCTGCATATAAATCATACCCGGTGTACCATTCAACTCCTGCTCGATAGGTGTTGCTACAGCTTGCGAGACCGTCAGGGCATTAGCTCCCGGATAGGAAGCGCTCACCTTCACGACTGGCGGCGTGATCTGCGGATATTGTTCGATAGGTAAGGAGATCAATCCAATCAGTCCGACAAGCACGATCAGCACCGAGATAACCGTCGAAAAGACGGGGCGGTCGATAAAAAATCCTGCTCTCATCGCCTTATTCCTCCTCTTTTTCTCTTAATGCCTGGATTGCTTTTTCATCACTCGAAAGGATAGGCTGTACCTTCACGTTCGGTTCCAACTTATGATACCCCTCGATAACCACCCGCTCGTTCTCGCCCAATCCTCGTTCGATCACTACCGAATTTTCTATCTCCGGACCGATCTGGACAAAACGCTTCTCAGCCACATCATCCCGTCTCAACACATAAATAAAGGCGCCACCGCCTTCGATGGCAATGGCCTTGCGCGGAATCACAATTGCCCGTTCGCGAACATCCAGCAGCAGCTTGACGCGCGTAGACTGTCCCGGCAAAAGTTTGCGGTTCGGGTTAGGCAAAATGGCACGAACGGTAAATGTACCGGTATTCGGATCTACTGACGGATCTGCAAAATCCACTACTCCTTTCACGGGATATTCCGAATTATCAGCCAACGTAACCGATACGGTTGGTTGCCAGGAACGGGTCGTATCCTGCACGCCAAACTTCACATTCCGGCGTTCCGCACGCAGATAATCCAATGCTGTCATCTTAAAATCCACATCCACCGTATCACTCTTGACCACCACAGCCAGTTTTGAGTTCGCGCCCGGTCCTACCAATGTACCGATATCCACCAGTCGCTCACTGATATATCCGGATATCGGGGATATCACCTGTGTATAGCTCAACTCCAGCTCCGCCTGCTCCAAGTCCGCCTTACTCATAGCTACATCCGCCTCAGCATTTTCTTTGGCAGCGATGGCATTATCCAAGTCCAATTGACTGGCTGCATGTTGCTCATACAACGGAGCCAGACGCTCCACATCGCGTGCTGCCTTGGCCGCCTGCACCTCGTTCTTACGAAGCTGGGCTTTTGCCTTTTCCACACGCGCCTTATAAACGGCAGGACTGATAATAAACAGCGGGTCACCCTGTTCTACCCGTTTTCCCTCTTCAAACATCATCTTTTCCAGATATCCCTCGACACGGGCATGAATTTCGACCGTGCTTTCTGCACGGATGGTTCCTACATACTCGCCATAAATCTGGACATCTTTCTTCTCCGGTTTCTCTACAATCACAATAGGCAAAAGCGGCTCTTCTTTTTTCTTGCAACCCGACAACAACAGACCGCATAAAAGAGAGACGCAAACTAACCATTGGGTCCTTTTAAACATACTACACATTGACTTTCTACCTATAATTAACACTTTCGTATTCAATCTTTAGTCTTTGAGATTACCGTCTACAAATTCCTGCCGTACTCCGGTTCAAGAAAACCTGCAAACTTAAAAACTTATCAACTCACAGAAATAATCATTCCAAAACAATATCCCTGCTGTTAAATTTAGTTATTTACCTAACGATTAAGGATATAGGGTGTAAAGATAGTAATTTATTTCTACATGGCGCATATCCCGTTGAGGAATTATTCCACACCTGTTTGTAGAACCGCCACACTTTCCCCGAAATCGGTGCCATGCTTTGAAGGGAAAGAATTCCCAACGGCTCCCTACTACATCACCGATAATTGCACCCAACATAGACTATTTCTTTTAATAACACTTATCTATCACAACCGGTCTATCAACGAAGCAAAGAGAACAGTCATCTTTTGGGCAGCCCGGTCAGCAGCTTCGATAACATCGTTTGCGTCATTCACAAAGTCATCAGCAAAATGATAACCTTCGTTAGTGATTACCGACATACCAAACACCCGGATTCCACAATGACGAGCAACAATCACTTCTGGTACCGTACTCATGCCAATGGCATCACCTCCCACCTTTCCGTAAAAGGCATATTCAGCCGGAGTCTCGTAAGAAGGGCCGGTCAAACCTACATACACCCCTTTCTTCAACGGGATATTCTTTTCAGACGCAATCGTTTCCATAAGCCGAATCATCTCCCGATCATAAGCCCGAGTCATATCCGGGAAGCGAGTTCCAAACGCTTCTTTGTTCGGACCGATCAGTGGATTCGGCATCATATTGATATGATCGCGAATAATCATCAGATCCCCTACCTTAAATGAGGTATTGATACCTCCCGCAGCATTCGATACCAACAGGTTCTTAACCCCCAAAAGCTTCATCACCCGAATCGGGAAAGTAACCTGCTCCATTGTGTAGCCCTCATAATAATGAAAGCGTCCCTGCATAGCCAGAATTGTTTTCCCCCCTAACTTTCCACAAATAAAATTTCCTTTATGACCGGATGCCGTAGAGCGCACAAAATGCGGAATCTCATGATAAGGAATCACCGTAGCCTCTTCAATATGGTCAGCCAACGCACCCAGTCCACTACCCAATATAACTGCCGTCTCCGGATTACCTGAAATACAAGCCGACAGATAAGCGGCTGTTTCTGCATACCAATCTTTTGTTTCCATACTTTTTAAGTTTTTAAGTTTGTCAGTTTGAGATTTTCAATTCATCTTTTCACCAAATCATACGCACAACGCGCTGCCCGTTCCAATATCTCCTCCTCGCCCGGCACTTTGCGTTCCCGCATCAAAACCTTTCCGTTACAGATAACCGTATCCACACAATTGCCGTTGGCCGCATAGACCAAATTGGACACAAAATTGAAGTTAGGAGTAAACGCAGCACTCTTCAAATCTACCAGGCAGAGGTCGGCCAAATAACCTTCGGCAATCCGTCCTGCCTTTAAGCCCAATATGTCCGCACCTACGGATGTAGCTGCATCCAGCATCTCTTGAGCGGTCAACACCTCCGGGTCCTTGCGCCAAGCTTTTCCTAACAGTGAAGCCAGCTTCATAGCCTCGATCATATCCAAATTATTCGAAGAGGAACAGCCGTCCGTGCCAATACCAACAGGAACCCCCATACGCTTCATCTCCACAAAAGGGAACTGGATTCCCGAAGCCAATTTCATGTTTGAGGCCGGATTATGTACCACCTTCACCCCATGATCTGCCAGCATACGAATCTCATCGTTATCTACATATACGGCATGAGCCAAAACCAGACGTGGAGAGAGAATACCCAATTTATACAAATAACGAACCGGAGTAAACCCGAAACGCTTCAACGAGAAGTTCACCTCATCTTCCGTTTCTGCCAGATGAAGATGAATCAGCGAATTGCGCTCGTTAGCAAATTCATGGATCCAACGCAAGAACTCTCCAGACACCGTATAAATAGCGTGCGGTCCTAATGTGAACTGCACACGCTGGCTATATCCGTCTTTTTTGTCAAAAAGCTTCCAGCATCCGCGCTTACAAGCATCTGCCTCCTGCGGGTCAAAACCATCGAAACAGACAGCCGCGATATACCCGCGCAACCCCATTTCTTCCACAGCATCTGCCGTAACATACGGACGCTGATACATATCAAAGAAAGTTGTCGTCCCGGACTTTATCATCTCCAGACAGGCTAGTTTTGCCCCCCAATAGACATCATCCCGCGTCAACTTCGCCTCATTCGGCCAAATCTTCTGCTCCAGCCAAGGCATCAGTTTCATATCGTCCGCATATCCCCGGAAAAGAGTCATGGCCGCATGGGTATGTCCGTTCACCAATCCGGGAATCACCGCCTTACCGGTTCCGTCAATCAAGGTATTTGCTTCCGTCTCAATATGTGCACCAATCTGCTTAATGCTGTTTCCTTCCACATAAATATCCACGGAATTTCCATCCAGCTGGACGTTCTTTATCAATAATTTATTGATCTGCATAAGTTTTCAGTTCTTTAGTTTTTTGAGTTTTTATCATACCACTTATAACGAATAAACCCCAAAAACTTGGTTATCCATATTTCGCATTCTTATTCTTTATTTTCTCCAATCGGATCCGTGCCAATACCTCCGGCTTCCGTTCCCGCTTCACCGCAGCCAAAGAGCAGGAGTCGAACACTTCTACCACACCAAGTTCCCCGTTTTCCAATCCACCTTTCTGAATCAGGAATCCGACCACATCCCCTTTGCTGATTTTGTCCCGTTTTCCCCGGTTAATGCGTAATGTGGCCCATTCCGAACGTTTCGGCCGACGGGGTGTCACAGGCAGGAAAAACTGCTCCGGCTCGGGCGTGATATAATCCGGTAAAACCTCTGCATCATGCAACAAGATATATGCCATACCCTCCGCATTCATCCGCGCCGTCCGTCCGTTGCGATGCACAAAAGCCTCTTCGTTCAGCGGCAAATGATAATGTATCACATGACGCACCTCCGGAATATCCAATCCGCGTGCCGCCAGATCGGTCGACACAAATACGGTAGCCGTCCCATTTCGCAACAGGGCCAGCCGCTGCTCTCGTTCAGACTGCTCCAAGCCGCCATGAAAACAAACATTATCGACCCGCATCCGAGTCAGATACTGGCTGACACGCTCCACTGACTCCCGGTGATTACAAAACACCAGGGCTGACTCGCCATTCAGTTCGCCCAGCAACCCATAAAGGCAAGCCAACTTATCCCGTTCCGGAGATTTCACCTGATATAGTTTCAAACCTTTCAAAGCTTTCTGCGCCGTCAGGTATGAAATCCGCAACGGGTTTGTCAAACCAACAAAAGCCGGAATTTCGACCGCTTCTGTAGCCGAAGTCAATACCCGTCGTCGCACACGAGGTAACCGCGCCAATATCTTCTTCATCTCCGGAACAAATTTCAATTCCAACGACTTATCGAATTCATCCAAAATAACTGTATGCACAGCTGCTACAGATACGCTTCCTTTTTCCAAATGATCCAATATACGTCCGGGGGTACCTATCCAAACTGCCGGAGCATGTTCCAAGCTGCGGCGTTCCGTTTGGAAAGGATGTCCACCATAACAACAGGTTATTTTCAAGCCGCTTCCCAACGAACGAAATACCGATTCAATCTGTAATGCCAACTCCCGCGAAGGAACAATTACCAACGTCTGTACCCATTCTTCCGGCTTCAATAAAGGCAATAACGGCAACAAAAACGCCAAAGTCTTTCCCGATCCGGTAGGACTTAACAGCAACAAATCCCGTTGCACATCCGAAGAAAGAGCCTCACGTTGCATCGGATTCAACGCTACGATATCCAATTTCTGCAATGCCTTCCGGATAGCTTCCGAATAATTTTCTTCTAGTATTTTATTTTCTTTTGTCATATTCTTTTTTAGTTGACACAGAATGATTTTTCTAAAAAAGCCTTGCATTTGTAGCTTCTCACCTGAAGCCTAAAAAAACTTTTCCCTGCCTGTATCCTCGTTCACTACATATAGATGATGGGCCTGTTGCAAAAATTTGCTCTGCAACAAAGGCGACCATTGCTCCATTTCCTCCTGACGGAAACGATCTACCTCTTGCAAAGCTTCAGGTGATGTATGCCCTCCCAACAAGGCACGCAACCAAGCTGACGGGAAAAAGATGTCACCTGTCTGTTGTACTTCCGGCAAAATGCGTAACGCCGGACGAATATAAGCCAGCGACTCTTGTTCACGCAAACGGTGGTTCAAAAGAGAAAGTGAGGAGGAAACCCAAGGCTCAACTCGCCGGTTCTCCGCTTTCAATAACGATTGAAATACACTGTCACGTACAGAACGGTCGGCCGATACAGCTGGAGAAATGAAGCGGTATTCCGCTTGCCGGTCCGGATTGCCTATACGTGCCAACTGCGTGGCCACAATCTCATCAGCTTGTTCCGGTAAATGCAATGCAAGAAGATAGGACAGATTAATACAATCGCGTTCACTTAACACACATCCTGCCGGAGCTTGCCGTTCTTTCCATATCCGGTACAAACGACCGATGGCCTCCTTTGAGCTAGCGACCGACTGGTATTGCCGGAATGCTTGCATACGGAACTGAGGTTTCTTCCCCTCCGTTACTTGCTTCCATAAGGATTGTTCTAACCATAAGAGGTCTTTCCGAGCGAACTTCACCGCCGAACCGACATAACCTAATGCCATGGTATAAAGCAGGTCGCCAGGTTCTTGTACCAAGTAATCCATCATGTCATGCAAATAGGCATCCGCATCAAGTGTCTTATGCTGCAAATTTTCATGTAGCGAAATAAGCAATGATCCTTTCAGCAGCTCATCATGCGTGGTATCCAGGCAAGCAAATGCAGCTTGCCGATCTTTTTCTGTAAGACGAAAAAAGCCGTAGGCGTATCCATCGATATTAGGCAAAACCGTCACCGGATCTATATGCCGGAGACGCAATGGAGCTTTGGCCGTCCTTCTGTTGTCCGGCAGACCGATTTCGACCATCTCGGTGCCGGTTGCCGAAATGACACAATAGGTAATACGCTGGGGCCAAACACGTTCTTTTCCCTGCGGGTCTGTTTCTGTCACCACTAAACTATCTCCCTGTACGTAAGCATCGATTGTCGGCATGCCAGGTTCGTGCACCCACATTTGGCTCCAACGCTCCAGCTCCACATTCGTATGTTTTGAAAAAACCGATATCAAATCTTCCCACGTGGCATTTCCATAGCAGAAGGTACGCAAATAGTCATGCAACCCCTCACGATAAGCCTGCTCCCCCATACGACGCACCAGCATCTCCATCATCACAGGCGATTTGTCGTACACAATATTACTGTATATTAACCCGGCATTGCGCAAATTATCAAGCGATTGCTTGATAGGCGTAGCACCAGCCGTCCGGTCTTCGGCATACGCGGCCGGGACATATCCCCGTATGAAATTCAACCGATGGTTGACAGAAGGATACATCGGTTCCACCATCTTAGCCGCAAAATAATTCGCAAATACTTCCTTCGTCCAGACATCGTCAAACCAAGCCATAGTCACATAATCACCGAACCACATGTGCGCGGTCTCATGGGCAATCAGTGAACTTCTCCTCAGTTGTTCATCCAGTGTTGGCTGCTCGTTCAGAAACATACTTCCATCATTATACAATGTTGCTCCGGTATGCTCCATACCCCCAAACTGGAACCCGGGGATAATAATCAAATCATATTTAGCAAAAGGATAAGGAATACCGGTATAATCCTCCATCCAAGACAAAGCATCCAATACTTGCCGGGCTATCTCCGGACACTGCGCTACACGTTTCGGATCAGTTTCCCGATGATAAATCGAAATAGAGCGTTCTCCCCGTTGATAAATCTCGCGCTGCAATTTCCCGGCTACAAACGAAAACAGGTAAGTGGGCAGAGGTTTCGTCTCCTGAAAACGAATCAGCCTCCGGTTCGGACGGCTCAACACATCCGCCTCTATAATCTTCCCG
This sequence comes from Candidatus Parabacteroides intestinavium, assembly GCA_019118725.1. GTDB lineage: Bacteria > Bacteroidota > Bacteroidia > Bacteroidales > Tannerellaceae > Parabacteroides > Parabacteroides intestinavium. Next base: position 12,071 of record DWYO01000085.1, read on the forward strand.
TTTGCCACCGCTGTCCAATTCTCCGGGATATCCAACGTCAGCGAATAAAGAGCCTTTATATCCGGCTGGTCAAAACAAGGGAAAAGAGTCCGCGCCCGATCCGGTACCAGCAACGTGTACAAGAACTCATCGCGTCGATTCAACGACTGATCGGATGCCCGGAAGGCGATTGTCACCTTATTGGTGCCACCCCAAGTTTCAGAATGCGGTATGATGATATGTTCTTTTTCCACACGATATTCCACCGGTTGGTCATTCAATAAGACCGATATCACCTGCGAAGAATCAGCCCGGAAATCTACAATCAACGGTTCTTTCCGACCCTGTTTCCAGGTAATCTCCGAAACACCGGTTACGGCCTCCTGCCTATTTTCCGGAATTACAAACGAAAGGTTATATTTGACGTCCCAATAGGTGCTTTTACGGAATTGCGCCAATTCCCAGCTCACACCGGTCTCTGTCATCACCGTCAAATTTGCCGGTTCCTGGCGACAAGCCATCAATCCTGCTGCCAGCAATAAATTCCACCAAAGCTTCATGGTTCTCATCTATATTTAGTTTTTGAGCTTTTAAGTTTCTGAGTTCATAAATTTTTGTCATGCGTCAAGTTGACAGCGAAAAAACTTATACTCAAAAAAACTTATCGTTTTAATCTCGTAAATATTCTGCGATTTTCATAAAATTGCCTTCCAACAGATACATCTGCCGTGCCATAAAAGAGAAAAATTCGCCCCAGTCTTCACGCCGATGGAAATCTATGCCCTCCTTTTTCGTGTAAATCCGAGCCACCTCGTTGCCGGTCTCACGAACATAACAGATATCCCATATCAGTCCATCCGGAAACTCTGCCTCCAAATTCTCCTTATACCAAGTCAGCTTCTCCAACATTTCCAGCCGCTGCGCCTCTTGTCGGTGATTGACCTCCAATATCACATACGCTCCGGAACGGTTCACCTCAAACTTCAACTCAACACCTTTCACCTTCGTATTATACAAGACCCACATTTTCCGCCGGCGACGCAAATAGGGCTGTACGGCACAATAAGCGGCGAAGCTTTCCCAAAACTCAACCTTCAATTGTTTCAGTTCGTCCTTGCTATACATCTTTATCGATAAATATCATTAATCTTCACTTTGATGATCTTCCCGAAAGCAGCCAATTGTTTTCGGTCGATCTGCTTTGCATTTCCCACAATCGCATAGACTACCGGAGCCCCAGCTATCTGTTTCCGATAAAAATCCATAACATCTTTCATGTCCATACGGTCAATATAATCCAACAGCATCCTGTTCGGATCCTTGTCAAACCCTTCTTTTTGCATACGGGAAAGCCGTTCCGATATATCACGTAAAGCGGGGAAAGTATTGTTTACCTCATTACGAATATTCTGCTTTACCGCAGGGATACGTTCCGGCTTCTCCGGCATCTGCTTGATAAGATGATGAAAAATAGTCAACGCATCAATGGTCTTATCACTTTGCGTAGAAAACATGGCCTGGAAATAGCCCGGACAGCCTTTGCTCATCATAGAAGGCAAATAATACTGACCATTTACCCGATATGCGTATGATCGGAATTCACGAATCTCCTGAAACATCAACGAAGACATATCTCCACCAAAATATCCAGAGAAAAGCTTTGAAGCACAACGCATTTCCAGATCATCCACCGCTTGTCCCTCTACATACGCATAAACGATGCTCTGCGAAACATCCGGTTTGTTCAAGAAAAAGACACAAGGTTCCTCATAATGTATCAAAGGCCTTGCCCATGGATACCCAGACGGATAGACTATATCTTGCAAACGGAAATAATGTGCAACCATCTTTTGTACATTTTCTATGGGAACGTTGCCACAATAATGGACCGTGCAGGCATATTGCTGCACTTCCTTAAACAAAGCCAACAGGTTCTCCCCTTTCATCTGCCGGACCTCTTTCAAGGATGGTTTTTGCAAAAAGCGCGAAGCTTCACCGAAAATCACATGCTCTATCAGAACAGAGGCCAAACTACTGCTGGAGTTGAGCAACGCTTTCTCGACTACCCGCATTTCGTCAACAACCTGACGCAACTGTTTGTCATCAACTTGGGGATGCTGCATAAAGTCACCTACCAATGCAATGGTTTCCAACAGATTCTCATCAAATCCTGTAATGCGTACAACAAAATCCGTATTGTTCGCTTCAAAGGTCAGAATACTTCCAATGGTCTGCAATTTGTTGCGGAACACCTCAAATTTATCCTTTTCAGTACCGATGAAATGCAGATAATTCGCCACCTGTGCCAACATTTTTTTCCCGATTACACCAACACCATAATAGATATCCAACGAGAAGATATCGTTTACCGGATTCTTTGTAGCATATAGTTTTACCTTATCCGACAAGGTTATCGTCTCAATAGAATAGCACTTCTCATCCACAAAACGAGGTTCCAAACGGCTGACCGGAAGTTTTTCCAGATTCTGCGCATAAAGCGACTTGCTCTGCTTGGGATTCGGGCGAACCGGAATATAATCCGGTTTCGGCAGGTGATCATTCTTATAACGGCCTGTAGTCTTCGTCACATACAGATAATTTTCGGTGAAATATTTACGGGCAACCGCTATGACATCATCCCGCGTCATCTGGTCTATCCGTTTCAACTCAGCCAAATAATCTTCCCATTTCTTCCCTTGCGAGAATACACGCATCATGATTTGGGCGCGTGAGCTTACATCCTCCAATAACGAAACATAATCCCGTTTCTGCTCCAACTTCAATCCCTGGAAAATCTCCTCGCTGAATTCACCGGCTTTTAATCGATTTATCTCCCGCCAAACTAATTTTTCTGCGGCCGAATATGACTGAAAAAACAATTTGGGCATGACAAATATCGCTAAAATACCAGCCTCGTTCATACATTCATTGACCGCCATCGAAGCCACCACCTTGTGATCTACTGCCAATTTATCCAAAAAGCCCGTGCCATTGGAATTGTTCAGCAAAGCGATAGCCACTTTCAAGGCTACCTCATCCTCATGATTGGCCGACACCCCCCGGAATCCCAATGCCATCATTTTGACAAACGGCATAGGAACTTTCAACTTCATCTTCTCTTTGCCTTTAAACTCAGGCAACGGTACCGGCTCATTCTTAGGGGCTATCCCTTCACGGATCCGCGAAAAGGTCCGTTCCAAAATGGGAAGGACCTCCTCCGTACGAAAATCGCCACATAGTATTAGGCCCATATTGGACGCTACATAATAGGTCTCAAAGAAACGACGCATCTCGGAAAGACGCGGATTCTTTAGGTTCTCCGTACTTCCTATCACCGGATATGCATACGGATGCGGTGCAAAATAGCGCTCTTTCAACCGCTCCACCGACATACCACCGACATAATCGGCGTACATATTTTTCTCTTCGTAAACCGTCTCCAACTCATTCTGGAACAGGCGGAACACCGGATTAATCAACCTTTCGCTATTAATCTCCGCCCATTGTTCCATGTATTGAGATGAAAATATATTGAAATAGACTGTATAATCCAAAGATGTTCCCGCATTCAGCTTCGTACCTCCATACTGAGTAATCAATTTATCAAACTCATTGGGGATAACATATTTGGCAGCTTCCACACTCAATTCATTAATCTGCTTCTGCAAAGAACGGCGTTCTGCATGATCCTGCGTTTCCGCCAATTCATCATACTTAGCTGCAATCCGATCCAGCAAAGCCTTCTCCTGCTCATAATCGATTGTACCGATCTTGTCGGTACCTTTAAACATCATGTGCTCAAAATAATGCGCGATTCCTGTATTCGGACAATCTTTCGCTCCCGCTTTCACTACCACTGCACCAAATACTTTGGGCTGCGTATGGTCTTCGTTCAACCATACGGTCAATCCATTTTTCAGTGTATGTGTCGTACAAGTTATCTGTTGTTCTCCTGATTCCATTCCTTATTTTTATGGCGTATTTTCCTTTAATGAACGATTAAGATACAAAAATAGTGAATTTTTCAGAAAAACAGGCGAAAAATAAGGAACTTAAATGCCCAAGGGATTAAATTGAAAATTTTATTCCACTTTCTTCAAATACTGTTTGAACTGTTCCGGCTTGTCGTTCAGAATCAAACTTTCAGGGAACTCCGTCAGTTGGAGCAGTTCATAGATGTGACTGTAATCAGCTATCGAGAAAGAGATATGCGCATCGCTGCCCAAAATTACCGGCACCTCATACTGCTTGCACAAACGCAGAATTTCCAGATTATTGTCTCGTGCCTTTACTTTGTGGCGTACCGGATTCAGCGAACTGTTATTTATCTCCAACAGTGTATGCGTCTCCTTGGCTGCCAGAACTACCGGCTCAAACAACATATCGGCTGTACCATCTCCCGGATGACTGATAATCTGCACATAAGGGTGATGTATTGCGCCCAGCATGGCCGATGTATTTTGCACAATACTGCCCGGAGTATAGCAAAGGGAATGAATTCCGGCTATCCGCAAATCCAGCATTTTCCAATACTCTTCGGTCAGATCGACTGTCCCGTCATAATCCAGAATATTCAATTCGGCCCCCAACATCAGCTCCACCCCGTACATCTTCCGGGGCACAACATGCAAATTCCGGAAATAAATCGGCGCACAGGAACCTGGAATGCCCGGAGCATGTTCAGTTATACCCAATATCTCCAGTCCTTTCTCCGCAGCCGCATGGACCATTTCCTGCAGGCTGCTAAAGGCATGACCGCTCGCCACGGTATGCGTATGTACATCTAACGCTATTTTCATTTTTGTCTATTTTTTCTCTTAGGCCTTTAACATTCGTACCAACGGAGCATGAAATACCAACAATATTATCCACATTAATCCGATTGAGGCCATGATCAGCCAGGCTCTTTTGGCGCCATAAACAGGATAAGGAGCAGCAGGAAGCCAGCGCGAACGTACCCAAACATAGAGTTTATACACGATGTAGCCAAAGAACAAACCGGCCATCATACCGGGAATAATATCTGTCAGGAAATGTACACCCAAGTAAATGCGGCTATACGCATTGACGGTGGCCCAAAGGAATAAGGTAAATCCCAGCCACCGATTACGGAACAGCAAAGTAAGAAACATCGCGAATCCGAAAGCATTCGCCGCATGGCTGGATATAAATCCATAGCGTCCTCCCCGATAACCAAAAACAGTCTGGACATCATTCATAAAATCCGGATGATACGTTGGCCGGAAACGGGTGAACAGGGGTTTGCAAACATGGGACGCAAACTGGTCGCATAACGTGACGGTCAGTACTATCGCCAGCAACACCAGCAACACTTCCCGCCAATCCTTCCGATAACACAGCGTCAACAAGACAAACAAGGCCAACGGCAACCATACCGTCTTTCCGGAATAAAGCCACATCACTTCATCCCAATAGGGGGTATGGCACCCGTTTAACCACAAAAAAAGCTCACGCTCGTATGTCAACAATTGCTCTAACATCAAATCATCTGTATCTCTTTACTCGGCATCCAGCCCACATTGCCATCTTCCAGTTCCACCTCGCTCCATTCGCCTAAAGTACTTTTAACCGTTACTTTCGTACCCTCGTGCAAAACAACCAGATCGGTTCCGCTTTCATCCGGTGAGCTCTTTACCGTGACACTGGAAGCAAACACAATCGCTTCGGCATGATTCTTCATCGCACTCTTCTGACTATATCCGAAGATATTGGAAAAGACAACAATCACCAAGAAAAGCAAGGCGCAATAAAAACCGACCTTCTTAAAGCGAACAACCTTCGAAAAGAAGAACACGACCAAACAAAGCATAAAGAGGATAAAGCAGATAATCCCCGTAGCGCCCCACGTATCTACACTTGCGATATCCCGTATGCCTTCAAACCATTTGGTCAGGAAAAACTGTCCGACCGGCTCGATTTTATCCACGGCACGCGATTTGGCCAACTGCAAATTGAAACGGATATCCTTATCCCCCGGTTCTAAAATCAAAGCACGCTCGTAGTTCAAGATAGCCGGAGCAATCTGTCCGCTCTTGTAATAAGCATTTCCCAAATTATAATAGATAGCCGCCGACTCGCCATTGTTTTTCAACAGACCTTCGTAAAGCTCAATCGCTGTCTTATAATCCTCCTTTGTATAAGCTACCTCCGCCTCTTTAATAGAAGCCTCTTGCGCCATCATAGGCCATGCCAAACATAGAATCAGCAAAGCCAGCCCAAATTGTCTGATATATCTTTTCATTGCTTTTTACTTTTTAATGGTATTCTCCATCTTGCCGATAGCATCGACCGTCATTGCATACAACTTATCCATCGCATCCGATGCCTGAGAAGGCGCATAACGCGCAAATTCACACGTATTCAGAATATCCATAAATTCTTTCGTCAACGACTCGTCCACGCCATATTTAGCCAATTCAGCCTCAACATTATCTTTGGTCAGGTCAGCAGGAGGAATATTCAGTTTGTCACTCAAATAGCCCCATAAAGCCCGAAGCACCTCTTCATAAAAAGCCTCTTTCTGGTTAGCCTGCATCAGCTTGCCCGCATTTTTCAGACGCTTCACGGCAATCTTGTTCGCTTTCTTCGTACGGACACGTGCCAAATCTGAATTTTCTTTGATTTGTTTGCGATATACCACAAAGAAAACGACAAACAGAATCAATGGAACAATATAGGCCATCACATACATAGCCGTTCCGAAGAACATCACCTCACGCTTATTGATGAAATGAATTCCCTTCGTTTTCAAGAAACGGATATCCTGTCCCAAGTACTTCACCTGTTCTTTGTTGGAATAATTTGACACTACCGGTACCGAACCGCTTCCTTCTTCACCCTTTTCTACATGCAGTTTAAAAGCTTCCGAAGTTAATGTCTTATACGTCTTCGACTTGACATCAAAGTAAGAAAACTGAACGGCCGATATCTCGAAATCGCCATTATAACGCGGGATCGCCATGTATTCAATATGCTTGCTTCCGGAAACACCTGCTGCCGTAGTCTTGGTATCCGATTCCACCTTCGGATCATAAATATCGAAATCGTTCGGAAATTTCACCTCCGGATTCTTCACCATCTTCAGATTTCCATTACCCGATATATTCACTTTCACGGTAACTGCCTCATTGGCCTTCACATGATCTGTACTGATAGAAGCGGTCATAGTGAAATTTCCGACAGCCCCTGAGAAAGAAGCCGGTTTTCCAGAAGGTAACGGTTCTACCTGAATAGTCGCCGGCTGAGAAACCAGTGTCTTCTGCACTTCGCGGTAGGAATCAAAGAAATCATCAAAAATACTACGTGCCTTCTGCGGTGTAGAGACACGAATCACCGCATCATAAGTTCCTTTGCCAATCGTCAGTTCTCCTGAACGCTGCGGATACAACACACACTGCTTCAAATCAACCGTGAAATAGTTGCGATCCTTGTAACGGTCTTGTACCCATTGCTTCTCTTGAGGCAGCTCTACCTCCTGAACCAAGAACCCCTCAAATTCCGGGAACTTCACGCTTGTCAGTCCACAAGGACGCGCCGCATACAGTTTGAACGTCACCAAGAATCCCTCCTGCTCATATACATTCCGTTTAGAGACAATCATACGCACAAAAAAATCATCATTACTGATCGTAGCAGACGACTCCTGCGCCCGTTCAGCAGTTGTCTTACCCGACTTGTCCGGAGGAAGCACCTTGATAGACAAGCCATTTGAGGTATAGGTGGCATTCTTCACTTTGATAGTCGCCGGAGCAATGGAGAAAGTACCCTCTTTCTTCGGCATAAGGATATACGTATAGGTTATTGTCGTCTCACTGCTCACCTTTCCATTCACATAACTGGTGCTATGTGATGTAGATTGAGCCGGCCCCATCAGCACATCGAAATCCGGCATTCCCTGTACCCTTAAATCTTTTCCTTCAGCGTTGACCGTGTAGGTAAGTCTGAACTGCTCGCCCATCACGACCGATTGCGGTGCAGAAGCTTTGAAAGTCACCTCGTCCGCATAGATCGCTCCACTTACGACCAACCACAGAAAGAGTAAGAAAATACATCTTTTCATTATACTTGCATTTTTATTGTTTTTACCATTGTTTTTCTGTCTTCCGGCGTTGCTGCTTCTGCTGCTGTGCCTTCTTCACTTTTTCTTGTGTATCTTTCTCGTCTTGCAGGAAAGCATCCAACATCTGTTGCGCATTGTCTTGGCTCATCTGTTCATTAGGCTGCTGCTCCTCTTGCGTTTTGTTCTGCTGATTGTCTTGCTGAGGTTGCTGCTGCTGTTGTTGCTGATCCTGTTTATCCTGATTCTCTTGCTTATCCTGATTTTGCTGATTCTGACTCTGGTCTTGCTGCTGTTGCTGGTCATTCAACAGCTTCTGGGCCAACGCCAAGTTATAACGAGTCTCATCATCTTTCGGATTCATCCGCAAAGACTGCTTGTACGCCTCTACACTTTGAGCATAATCCTTTGCCTGCATACAAACATTCCCCATATTATGGTACACCTGCGCCAATCGGGCACGCCCTTCTGGTGTCTCTTTCAGTTTAGCCTCCTGTCCGGCAAGCAATTGATATTGTTCGGCTGCTTCCTGAAATTTCTTTTGCTTATAAAGCGCATTTCCCAGATTGTAAATACCTTCCACCGAACGCGGATTCACGTCCAGCGCTTTCCGGTAAGCAACCTCCGCCTCTGTATATTTCTCGCTCTGATAAAGGCTATTTCCTTCACGTACCTGTTTCCGCTCCGCCTTTTGCGCGGAAGCCGAAAATACTCCGCCCACCAACAACGCTCCTCCACACAGGATTGCTATCCGTATTGTTTTCATTTGTATCGTCCGTTTCATTTCTTTAGTCCTCTTTGTTAGGTTCCTTAAACAGAGTAATCTTGCGGAACACACGGTTCTTCCGATCCAGCGTCAAGACATCAGCGACCAACAGGAACAGAGCAATCCAAGCAAATATCTGGAACTGCTCATCATACTCGGAATAGACTTTCGAATCCATTTCCGTCTTATTCATCTTCTCAATCTCTTCCTGTAAGGCTTTCAAAGCCGAATTGGTATTGTCAGCACGTACATACATGCCATTGCCCGCCGCCGCGATCTCTTGGGCCATCTGCTCACTCAGCTTGGTAATAACCACATTTCCGGCATTGTCTTTCATATAATTGCCTCCTTCCAAAGGAATCGGCGCGCCTTTCGGATCTCCCATTCCGACAACATTCACGTGGATTCCTTTCTCTGCAGCAGCTTTAGCCGCTCCGACAGCGTCATCCTCATGATTCTCACCATCGGTTATCACAATGATCGCCTTATCGGATGATTCATTAGGCGTAAACGAACGGGCCGCCAGATTGATAGCCGCTCCGATAGCTGTACCCTGAGTTGAAATCATTTCCGGATTAATGGAAGAAAGAAACATCTTCGCTGAAATATAATCCGAAGTGATGGGCAACTGGGTAAAAGCATCTCCCGCAAAAACAATCAACCCGACTTTATCATTCTTGAAACCGTCAGTCAGCCGTGCCAGCATTTGCTTAGCCTTATCCAAACGGTTCGGTGCCATATCCTCCGCCAACATCGAATTGGAGATATCCAAACAAACCATAATCTCCACACCTTGCCGCTTTACGGTTTCCAATTTCGTACCAAACTGCGGACCGGCAATCACGAAAATCATCGCGGCAATAGCTCCCCATGCCAACCAGAACTTTAAATGCTGGCGTTTGAGGGAGACATCAGGCATCAGCTCTTTCAATAATTCCGGATTACCATATCGCTTCACCGCCCTGCGTTTCCAGACGATAGCATAAATATAAAACACGACCAAAACGGGAAGGATGAAAAGCAAATATAAAAATTCCGGATGTGCAAAACGAAACATATCTTTCTGTTTTTATGGAATATTTCTCAATAATGTATTTCTCAACAACACCTCAACCAACAACAAAGCAAACACAATCAGTGCCCAATTCTTATACTCTTCCTGTTTCTTGCTAAACTCTTGTACACTGATTTTAGTTTTCTCCATCTGGTCGATTTCCGAATAGATTTCCTTCAAACTGGCATTATCCGTAGCACGGAAATATTGCCCTCCGGTTGTCGAAGCGATCTGCTTCAGCACCTGCTCGTCTATTTCGACCGGAACATTCTGGTACTGAATACCGAATGCGGTCGGTATCGGATAGGGTGCCTCTCCCTGCGTACCGACACCGATCGTGTACACACGGATACCGAATGTCTTGGCAATCTCAGCGGCTGTTACCGGAGCTATCTCTCCCGTATTATTCACACCGTCTGTCAACAAGATAATGACTTTCGACTTTGCCTGGCTATCTTTGATTCGGCTGACCGCATTAGCCAGTCCCAATCCGATAGCTGTTCCATCCTGAATAATTCCGGGTTGAATATCCTTAAAAAGGTTCAGCAGCACCCCATGATCAATCGTCAACGGACATTGCGTAAAACTTTCTGCCGCAAACACCACCAGACCGATATTATCGTTCTGACGACCATTTATGAAAGAAGCTGCCACATCTTTAGCCGCCTCCAAACGGTTGGGCTTCAAATCTTCGGCCAACATACTGGTTGAAATATCCATTGCCATCACAATGTCAATACCTTCCGTTGTAGAGTTCTGCCAGCTATCGGTAGATTGCGGACGGGCCAAGACTACAATCAGCAGGGCTATAGCCAATGTCCGCAAAACAAAAGGCACATGCCGCAAATACACCTTCCACGATACAGCCCCTGCCACCTCGAAAGCCTCTGTTGAAGAGACCTGTAAACTGGCCTGGCTCTTGCGCAGTTTATAGATATACCACCCGATCATCGGGATAAGCAGCAATAACAAATATAAATAGGTAGGATTCGCAAATACCATCTTTATTCCCCCTTATTCTTTCTTTTTAGCATCATTTGTACTCTCCTCATCTGCCGTTTCCGTACTTTCCGGAACCACCTCGACCGGCTTGGTCGCATTGACAAACAGATAAGCATTCACCAAACTCAAATCATTCTCATTGGGTAGCGGATGAATCTTGGCAAACTTCACAAAGTCGGCAAGCTGCAATATTTGCTGCAACTTATCATATACAGACTTCACTTCCGGAACGCTACGCAACAAATCCAGAATTTCGGAAGAGGTCAGCTCCATAGCATTTACCCCGAACCGCTCATCAATATACCGGCGCAACGTCTCGGTCAATGCCGTATAATATTCTTTATTCAGGCCTTGCTGCCAAAGCTTCTGTCCTTTCAGCTCGTCCAACTCCTTGATAGCCTGTTCGTAAGGAGGAAGCTTCGGGACATCCGGTTCTGCGAACGGCAATAATGATTTCCGGTTCTTCAAGCGCTTGATGATATAAATAATCACACACAACAAGAACAAGCCTAACAATACCCCGTAAATAATCGGATAATAATCAGCCCATACAAACGGAGGCTTCCAGACCTCTTTTATATCATTGAATTCTTCCGGCTTATCCGCATTGACAGGAATGGTCGATACCTTTAAAGCGACCTGGTTTGATGACACGGTATCCGGACCATCAACCACTTTCAACGGAGGTAACAGATACAACGCCGAGTCAAACGATGTAATGAGCAAATCCTGCTTTATCACCAGACGGTCATTCTCGATCAACGAAGAATCTGGACGGGATATATCCAGCACTTCCACCCCCCGCATCAGTGTGTCGGCCGGAAGCAGCAGCTGGACCGGACGGTCTTTATCCGCCGTTACCGTAAGATGCAGCTTCGTCTGTTCTCCTATAAGGATAGCTGCCGAATCGATCGTCACATCAATGAGGGTCTGCTGCGCATACGCTGTCCCGCTTATCCCCCAAACGACTATCCAAAGGAATATATTCTTCAACAAATTCATAATCCTAATTACGTTTATCGAAAAGAGTCATCAAAGACTTCACATAATCATCACCTGTACTGATCGAGACCGAATCCACCCGACACTTCTTGAATGTAGTGTCCATAGCTTCCTGCCTTTTGTTCCACCAGTCCTTATACGCTTCACGCACACGGGCAGACGAGGTGTCTATCCATTGCTCCTTTCCGGTTTCCGCATCCCGGACCTTCATCAAGCCGACAGCCGGAAGTTCCGTTTCGCGCTGGTCATAAACCTGAATCGCCACCATGTCATGTTTCCGGTTAGCAACAGTCAACGCATCTTTGAAACTATCCTTATTGATAAAGTCGGATATCAGGAACGCCGTACAGCGCTTTTTAATGGCATTCGTCAGATACTTCAACACCTGGCTGATGTCCGTTCGTTTATCCTCCGGATGAAAATCGATCAGTTCCCGGATTACATACAAAATATGCTTTTTCCCTTTCTGAGGAGGAATAAATTTCTCTACCTTGTCCGAAAAGAAAATGACACCGATCTTATCATTATTCTGTATCGCCGAAAAGGCCAGTGTAGCCGCAATCTCCGTAATGATTTCCTTTTTCATCACATTGACAGTACCGAAATCACGGCTTCCGGAAACATCAATCAGCAGCATCACGGTCAGTTCGCGTTCCTCCTCAAACACCTTGACATAAGGACGGACATAACGAGCCGTTACATTCCAATCAATGTCCCGGATATCATCGCCATACTGATACTCGCGCACTTCACTGAACGCCATACCCCTCCCTTTAAAGGCTGAATGATACTGTCCGGCAAAAATATTCCGGGAAAGTCCACGCGTCTTGATTTCTATCCGACGAACCTTTTTCAACAATTCACTTGTTTCCATCATGCTATTCAATTAAAAATCAAAAACCAAAAATTAAAAACATAATTTTCAATTTTCAACTTTCAATTTATCAAGGTACTTCTACTTTATTCAAGATTTCACTGATTACCTCTTCTGTAGTCAGATTGTTTGCTTCCGCTTCGTAACTCAATCCGATACGGTGGCGCATCACATCATGACAAACAGCACGTATATCTTCCGGAATCACATACCCTCTACGCTTGATGAATGCGTAAGCACGAGCTGCAGATGCCAAACTGATAGATGCACGCGGAGAAGCTCCGAATGAGATCATGTTCGCCAAGTTCGGCAGGCCATGTTCTTGCGGGAAACGGGTCGCAAATACAATATCCACGATATAACGTTCTATCTTTTCATCCAAATAAACCTCACGGACTACCTTTCGTGCTTCCAGGATTTCCTCTTTGGAAAGGATAGGTTTGATATCCGGTTTCACGCCGGATATATTCTGACGGATAATCAGTTTTTCTTCCTCTTTCTTCGGATAAGAGATAATCACCTTCAGCATGAAACGGTCTACCTGCGCTTCCGGAAGCGGATAGGTTCCCTCCTGCTCTACCGGGTTCTGAGTAGCCATTACCAAAAAAGGTTCCGGCAGTTTATAGGTCTGCTCACCGATAGTCACCTGGCGTTCCTGCATGGCCTCCAACAAGGCACTCTGTACTTTTGCCGGAGCACGGTTAATTTCATCGGCCAACACAAAATTAGCGAAGATAGGTCCCTGTTTTACCTGAAACTCTTCGCTTTTCTGACTATAAATCATCGTACCGATAACATCGGCCGGAAGCAAATCCGGAGTGAACTGGATTCGACTATATTTTGCATCAATCAGGGAAGAAAGGGTCTTAATGGCCAATGTCTTTGCCAAACCCGGTACACCTTCCAGCAAGATATGTCCGTCTGAGAGTAAACCAATCAACAATGACTCAACAAGATGTTTCTGACCAACAATCACCTGATCCATGCCCATCGTAATCATATTTACGAACGAGCTTTTACTTTCAATTCGTTCATTCAATTCACGAATATCAACCGTCTGACTCATAATTATACTATATTCTCTGTTTGTTTTTCAATCACTTTTTTTAAGCTGCACAAAATTAGAAATGTTAAATACGTATTTCCTACTTTTGCAGTTAAATAATACTAATTCAGCCATCAGAATCATACTCTTTAAGTTTATGAGTTTCCAGTTTATGAGTTTTTAGTTCTTGGCCGCAAAAAAATTCACTATTCTCCACTCCTATTTGTCACCTTTCCCGTCCCCTTCGGATAAAATTTCGGTCTGTAAAGCCGCAGCTTTGTCTATAGAGGCTCGGTCTTTTGCATTTATCCCATACCGGGCCGGTGCCGGAATACGTATTTCCGTCCCTATCGGTATGTTATTCGGGTCGACTATGACCGCGTCATTATACTTATATATATATACCCAGAAGAATTTGTGTCCATAATACTTCAACGATATAGAGGTCAGTCTGTCGCCCGATTTAATCTGAGTCACGGCCAAATCCTCCAACGGATCCGGTTTTACGTCTTCCGGCGGAAGTGTATCCACGGGTACTACTTTCCCTGAATCTTGAACCATCCGGGGAGTATCCACAAGAGCCACCGGCTCTCTTTCTACATGAACCGAGCCGTCCGGGGCCAAACGTACCGGATTATCCTTCACGAACCATTCACTCAAATAAGCGATATAGGCAATACCTGCCACAATTATCGCTACTAGGCAAGCCACCAATATCCGCCATTTCCGGGAATCATCCTTTACCAGGGGAGGCTGGAGCGGCATTTCCGGCACCGGTTTCTCTGTTTTGTCCTCCCTTATCTCCTCAGGTTCTACAGGAACATCCGGTTTCATTTCCACGTTTTCCTGCTCAGGTTCTTTCTCTACCGGAGGCAAATCCGGCAGGACCTCTTCTACCGATTCATCCGATACCCCCTCTATATCCTCCGGTTCAGAAGAGGCATTCAAATCAGAAAAAGTCACACCGGCATTCAGTTCCGTAGTTTCAAACCAAGAAAAAGGTTTGTTGACCAACTCTTTCAAGTCTTTGTCCGGTACAAAGGTAAACTTATAATGTGCCGGGATCAGAAAACGCTCACCGGAATTGACCGAGACACTCTCCCGTTCTTCTACACGGATAATTTTGAATGTTCCCAGTCCCTTTACTTTAACCAGCTTATCGGTATAAACGCCCTCCGTTACGACCGCAACAAATGTCTGCAAGAAACGCTCAGCCTCTTGCACCTCCTTGCCGGTCTGCTCGGCCAATATAACAGCTAAGTCCTGTAATGTCAGTCGTTTATTCATTTTCTTCCAATTTCTTTAGCCGGTTCTTCACCGTTACTCCCGGCTTAAATACCGGAACCAGTTTAGGCGGAACCAGGTATCTCTTTCCATTAACCGGATTCACGGAAATCCGTTCCATTTTCTTCCGCACCTCAAATTGTCCGAACGAAGCCAAATAGACCGAATCCCCCTCCATCAGCTTCGTCCCGATGGCCGAACCTAAGGCGGAAAGCATCTCTGTCACCTCTTTTGAGGTCCAGTTCATGCGCCCGGAAAGGGCTGATATGACTTCTTTACTTTTCATGGAAGAGCGTTTTTCGATATCGGTTGCTATATTAATCATTTTTGGGTAAACACACAACTTTTTTAAGGCTGAATTTACAAAACCCGGCCATAAAGCTCAAAAGGCTGTGCATCTTCAATCAGCACTTCATAAAAATGGCCCGGTTTAAGCACTTTATCTTTACTGATCAAAACTTCGGGGTCAACTTCCGGTGAATCGTATTCCGTACGCCCGATGTAGAAATCCTCCTCCTCACGATCCAGAATAACCTTAAAAGTCTTATCAATCTTCGAGGTATTAGCCGCCAACGAGATACGTTCCTGCGCCCGCATCAGGATATCCAAACGCTCCTGCTTTGTCTCTTCAGGAATACTGTCCTCATAATGCTGGTATGCATACGTACCGCTCTCGTGGCTATACGCGAACGCCCCCATCCGCTCAAAGCGCACCTTCCGTACAAATTCCAATAACTCCTCAAAATCGGTCTCCGTCTCGCCAGGATGTCCCACCATCAAGGTAGTCCGCAAATGAATGCCGGGCACCTCCTCTCGCATCCGTTGCATCAATTCGTATGTCTGAGCCTTCGTGATGTTCCGCCGCATCATTTTCAACATGTTATCACTGATATGCTGGAGGGCTATATCCATATACTTACACACATTCTCACGTTCGCGCATGACACGGAGCAGATCCATGGGGAAATGCGCCGGGTAGCCATAATGCAGGCGGATCCATTCTACCCCTTTCACATCCGAAATCCGCTCTACCAGCTCCGGAAGTGCCATTCGTTTATAAAGATCCAAACCGTAATAGGTCAAATCCTGAGCGATCAACTGGAACTCCTTGACGCCTCGGCTCACCAGCAGTTTCACCTCTTCTACCAGATCCTCCATAGACCTGGACTGATAAGCGCCTGTAATCAACGGAATAGAACAATATGAGCAGGTGCGGTTACATCCTTCGCCAATCTTAAGATAGGCATAATGCTTCGGGGTAGTCAGCACCCGATCGTGTGCCAATTCTTCATGGTAAGCCTTTCCCAAGTCAGAAATCAATTCCTTCCAATTGAATTTCCCATAAAAATGGTCCACCTCCGGAAGCTCTTGCATCAGGTCATTCATGAAACGTTCCGAAAGGCATCCCATTACAAACAACTTGCCTATCTTACCCTGCTTCTTGGCCTGGCCCAGCTCCAGAATCATCTCGATGGACTCTTCCTGCGCATCACCGATAAATCCGCATGTATTGACCACGACTATCTCACCATTGATTTTATGCGGGTCATGCTCCACCTGATAGCCATTCGCCTTGAATTGACGCATCAGTTGTTCCGAATCCACAAGGTTCTTCGAGCACCCCAACGTTATAATATCCACCTTATTTTTCCGCATATTCTATTTATTTTCTTATTCACGCCCAACAAAAAATAATGTATTTCTATTTCCCGAATAGGATTTGGACAAAAGTAATCAAATCCGCCCGATTATGCAAAAGCCAAGAAAAGACAGACACGTATACAGCAGAGAAAATAAGCTCCGGGCATCACCCAAAAAGTTGTCGAAAAGCCTCTTCCACTTTACGAACCTGAACAATCTGAATCCTACATTTCGAGGTATCAAACCCTTTCAAATTATTATGGGGAATCAGAATACGGGAAAAGCCTAATTTTTCGGCTTCAAGAATACGTTGCTCTATCCGATTGACGGGGCGGATCTCTCCGGATAATCCCACTTCACCCGCCATACAAACACCCGGCTCGATGCTAATGTCCAAATTAGAAGATAGGACAGCGCTGATTACCGCCAAGTCGATTGCCGGATCATTCACCCGTAACCCACCGGCTATATTCAGGAACACATCTTTTTGTACAAGCTTAAAACCGGCACGCTTTTCCAAGACAGCAAGCAACATATTCATGCGACGGATATCAAAACCGGTCGCGCTGCGCTGAGGTGTACCATAAACAGCCGAACTGACCAAAGCCTGCGTTTCAATCAAGAAAGGACGAATGCCCTCAATAGCTGCCGCAATCGTCACTCCGCTCAATCCTTCATGATTTTGCGTAAGCAATAACTCAGACGGATTGCTTACCTCGCGCAACCCTTCCTGGCGCATCTCATAAATGCCTAATTCTGCTGTACTACCAAAACGATTTTTGATGCTACGAAGAATACGATACATATAATGTTGATCCCCTTCAAATTGCAGCACCGTATCCACAATATGCTCCAAGACTTTCGGACCGGCTATGCTCCCTTCTTTATTGATATGTCCGATCAGCATAACCGCAGTACCACTCTCCTTGGCATACTTTAATATGGCCGCACTACATTCACGTACCTGAGAAACGCTTCCGGGAGAAGACTCAACCACCTCGGTAAAAATTGTCTGAATAGAATCAATGACCAATAAATCCGGACGTACATGATCGGCTTCTGCAAAAATCTTCTCCAGATTCGTTTCGCATAAAATCAGGCAATGCTGATTTTGCGGGCTAAGTCTGTCCGCACGCATCTTGAGCTGATGCAGGCTCTCCTCACCAGACACATATAGCACCTTAAGCTGTTCCAACTTCAAGACAGTCTGCAATACCAACGTAGACTTTCCGATACCCGGCTCTCCACCAATCAAGACCAACGAGCCACGCACCAATCCACCTCCCAAGACACGGTTCAGCTCCGCATCGTGCAGGTCAATCCGTTC
Organism: Candidatus Parabacteroides intestinavium; assembly: GCA_019118725.1. Classification (GTDB taxonomy): domain Bacteria; phylum Bacteroidota; class Bacteroidia; order Bacteroidales; family Tannerellaceae; genus Parabacteroides; species Parabacteroides intestinavium. The sequence goes on from DWYO01000085.1 coordinate 30,122, forward strand.
TTCCCGCTCTGTCGTCACGTCCCGCAATAATACCGGACGAACCCGATCACCGATTGCTCCCCCCGGCACAGCTACACGCTTGGATGAAGACGTCTCACGAGTCACGACCTCCTCTACGTAGGTATTCCATTCTCCGCAATTCGGACATTTGCCAAGCCATTTCGGAGAATCCGCCCCACAATTAGAGCAAACATACACTGTCTTTGCTTTTGCCATGACTTATTTATTTTTTTTCAAACGAACCTCGTATAAGTCATGCCGACGATCTTTCAAATTACGGACACTACCATACGTATGCAATTCGTTCAGCAGGTCAAGGTCTACGTCCGACACCAAAATCATCTCCGTATTCGGAGTAGCCTCGGCACGCATGCCATCTGTCGGGAAAGCAAAATCACAAGGCGTAAACACACCGGACTGAGCATATTGTATATCCATATTATGTACACGCGGTAAGTTACCTACACTTCCGGCTATCACCACAAAACATTCATTCTCGATAGCACGTGCATGAGCACATACTTTCACACGCGAATAGGCATTTTGGGTATCTGTCAGATAAGGCACAAACAAGATCTGCATGCCTTGGTCGGCCATGATACGGGAAAGTTCCGGAAATTCCACATCATAACAGATTAAAATACCTATCTTAGCACAATCCGTTTCAAATGTTTGAACCCGTTTCCCACCGGAAAGTCCCCAGCTTTTCGCCTCATCCGGTGTAATATGGATTTTCTCATACGTTTCATACGAGCCATCTCGGCGACAAAGGAAACCAACATTGTAAAGGCCATCCTCCCGCAATTGCGGCATACTTCCGGTAATGATATTGATATTATAACTGATGGCCAGGTCAATGAAACGTCGGCGAATCTCATCCGTATATTGAGCCAGCTCACGGATGGCTTCCGATTCGCTCTTGTCATTAAATTTCGCCATCAACGGAGCATTGAAATATTCCGGGAACAACACGAAATCGCTCTTATAATCGGACACAGCATCCACAAAGAACTCTACTTGTTCGAATACATCTTTGATGCTCTTATAAGGGCGCATCTGCCATTGTACCAGTCCGACACGTACCGTGGTTTTCGAGGCTATCACTTCCGGTTTCGGTTGATAATAAATATTATCCCATTGCAACAAAGTCGCATAATGCTTGGACTCCTCATCGTTCGGAAGGTAATTGGTCATCACCTTACGCACGTGAAAATCATTTGAAAGCTGGAAGGTCAATACCGGGTCAAAAATCTCTTTCTTACGCACCTTATCAATATATTCTTTCGGGCGCATCTGGTCAGCATATTTATGATAATTCGGAATACGTCCTCCAAACATAATTGCCTTCAGATTCAGGCTTTCACAAAGTTCCTTACGGTACTCATACATACGACGCGCCAAGCGCAACCCCCGATATTCCGGATGCACAAACACTTCAATGCCATACAAAATATTCCCCTTAGGATTGTGGGTGTTAAACGTTTCATTACCGGTAACATCGGCATACGTATGGTCGTTCTTTACACGGTCATAATCCACGATAATAGACAACGCACAACCTACGATCTTGTTGTCTACTACCGTCACGACTTGTCCTTCCGGAAAGATTGTCAGTAACTTTTCAATCTGTTCACGTGTCCAAAAAACATCCGAACCATCGGAATAAACCCGTCTGAACGACTGAGCCAATTGCTTGTAATCGGCCATTTGCAACGGACGTACAATGACCTTGTTAATGTTTTGTGAATGTTGTTCCATATTTTTCTCCAGTTTTTGAGTCTGTATGTTTTCAATTTTTTAATTGACGAATAAATTCTCTAAACCCATAAACTTAAAAACATACAACCTCTTCTGACTACCATTCTATAAACTTACCACGCTCACGACGCTTCTGCAATTCCTGTTCCAGAAGCCGGTGGCGATCTTTGGCTATATAACGCCGGGCAAAAATATTCGGTACAGCTACACCCAACGAAATACAGAATATAATTAAAGCCGAATTGATGCCATTATAAAAAGCATGTGTCACCTCTCCGACTACACCGTGCATATTGATAAATGCCAGCAAAGAACGATACATCAGTACACCCGGTATCATCGGTATAACAGAAGGTATCGTCAATACGTGATTCGGCACATCAAACCAGTACACGGCTTTTACCGCAATCAGACTGACCACAAAACTTCCCATAAAAGAACCAACTACCGGCCCATAGCCCAATTCGAAGTTCACAAAATTTCGTGTACATACAGCCAGAATTCCTCCCAAAGCAACAACCCAAAGCAAACGGCGCTGGATATTGAATATCATGGAGAATCCCATCGCCGAAATAGCCGCTGCTACTGCATAGACATAATAAGGATCATGCGGTACCATGCTCAGTTCACTGAATTTATGGTCGATTGTCACATCGTTCATTACAAAAAGACGTAGGGCAAACGCTATTCCGAAGGCCATGGCACAAATCATCATCACCGTATTCGCTGCCCGGGTTATGCCCACCAGCAAAAAGTTATCCAACATATCATCCACAAAATTAATCAGCGGAACACCCGGAACAATAAAAAGCGCACAAGCCAATAACGGATGATAGGGGGTAGACGAATAATTCGTCAATGAGGTCAGATAAGCCATGCACGTGGCCAGAAAAGCGGCAATCGCCATACTCATATAGGCATTGATACCAAACTCCATGCAACGGGCACGAATCCGGAATCCGGCAAAAGCACAAATCGAAGCGAACAAAAAGGCAATCCAATCTCCGCCAAACAATTTACAAAATCCGCCGCAGGCAAATCCCGCACCGATAGCCACTATATAAGGCCGATAATTACGCGGCTGACGAGATATTCTTTCTAATTCTTTCTCATACCGGTCCAACGAATAATCTTGTTCAATAGCCCTCCACGACAATTTACTGATTTCCGTAATTGTCGTCATATTCACTCCATGCTTCTCACATTTCTGGAACTTGGAAAACGAATGAGCCTCGTCACTTACATTCACCATGATCATCGACCAACGGATATCCAGATGAAGCTTATCTTCCGGTATTCCTAAAAAGGCAGCGACCCGTTTCATGTTCCGGTCTACCCGGTTCGTGTCTGCCGCACTCTCCACCAGCAGCTTCCCTGTTCTCAACAATAAATCCAATTTCCGTCTCAACAACAGCACCTCTTGCTCATTCATCTCTTTGTAATCTGCCATATTTTTTCTTACACTTGATTTTTCGGCTGCAAAATTACAAAG
>DWYO01000086.1 GCA_019118725.1 Candidatus Parabacteroides intestinavium
TCGCCCAAATCGACCAAGAAGTTCAATGTCAGATCACCGGTCGTATTTTCTATGGTTCCCCGAATAGGAATTTCCGGTGTTACAGATTTTCTAACTGTACTCCAATTTCCTTCAAAATTAATTTCATGCCGCTCGGCAAAGGCGGGAACCGCCATTAAACACGCTAACGCGACTACTACAAATTTTAGATTTTTCATTGCCTTTCGTTTAAAAATTTCGCTGCAAAAGTAGAGGGGAAAATCGAAAACCGAAAGGAATTATCCGATTTTGAATAGGATAAGCCGACACTGATTATCAGCACGTTAGAAACAAATAAATAGGATAAGGAATAGGATAAAACGGCAGCTAATCCGCTGATAATACAGAATTTACTTCATATTCACCAAGAAATCCCTCAGCTGAAGGCTCCGGTCATTGATTTGCAGGTCGTGACGAAGTTTCTGGCGGTACCGGGAAATAGAAGTGGGCGCATATTGAGGGAACAAGATGGCGGTCTGGTTCGTATCTAATCCAAACAGGGCGAGGTAACAAATGTCCTTTTCGACACCCTTTATCCCGGCCTCCAACAATTTCACCGAGACCATCGGATAAACGGCATCTACCAACTCCCGAATGGCCTGCCAATCCTTTGGAGTCAGCGGAGATTTCCGGCTATTGGGGATAACCGTAGAAGCCAATTTCTGCACCTTGGCTACAATCGGCGCCCGTTCCCATAGCTGTTGCCGTTGCTCTTGAACCTGCCGGTTGACCAACTCCACCTCCTGCCGCTTTTTTTGATACAGCTCTTCCAGTTCTTTCCCTTGCCTGTCCCAATGTGCCGTCTTCCGGTATTCCTCTATTCGGACAGAGAGTTGCCGCAATTCCTCCTCTTTGAGCAACAAATGGTTTTGCATGGACAGGATTTCATTCTTCAACGCCAGCAGTTCGTTATTCTTTTGCGCCAAGAGCAGCCGTTTACGCCGCAATTGCAATTGATAAACAGCCACAACAATAACAAACAAGAGGATGAAAAGCACGGTCCGGTTTTGCATACGGTGTTTTTCTCGCATCAAATGCGCCCTTGCCTTTTCCGTTTGCGCATGGTTGTATTTTTCTTCCAAACCGAGGACTTGAGTTTTATTCCTATTAATCAGGGCTGAATCCATTTCCTTCAAATATTTTTCTAATGCATTTAATGCATCACTAGTCTGTTTTTCCGATTTATTTACTTTATAACATTGGTAATAATAATTAGCTTGCTGAAATTTATTAAGGTTTGCTTTAGCTTGTTGCATATAATAATGCACTTTCGCTGTATCGTTCTCCTGCAAATATAAATCAGCTAACGATAAATAATCAGAAACCACCTCATGTTTGTCAAAAGATATTCCTTTCTTAAAAAAAGATAATGCCGCATTTTTATCTCCTTGAATTGCAAAAATATTACCTAAAGCATTATAAACATCCGCGCAATCTAACGAGTCCCCATAAACCATAAGTATATCTTCCGCTTGATAGGCACAATGCAAAGCCCTATCCAACGAATCCGCAAAAACATAATTCCGGCTTGCCTCTAAAAAAGCAATGCCCCGGCTTCTCCAATTCTCAGCCGTTTCAAAATAGGCAGCCGCTTCCAAGTACTTATCCTTGGCCTTCAGATAGGCTTCCTGGAATTGATAGACATCTCCCATATAACTGCAAATATACCCCGCAAGGTTATAGTCATTTACGGTCAGACTTTTTTGCAACGCCTCCAGATAGGTGCGCAACGCCTGTTCCCGGAGCCAATCCTCCTTATAAGCCCTCCCCAAGTAAAGTCCGATTTGCGCTTGCTCCCCGACAGATCCTTCCCGGTTCACATAACGCAAGGCACGCTCCAGCTGATGGACGTAAGGCAAACGGGTATGCAATGTATCCGCCAATCGCCCCCTCAACATACACCACCGCGCGTTCTGACGGGCACTGATAAGTTCCGGATACGCAATACTATCCAGACAAGCATACGCCTCTTGAGGATGAGACGGCATCAAGCTCTCCGCCCTATCCAGCATGCGTATCGCCGCACGCTCATTCTCGTCCGTGCAACCTATCCCAACGCACAACAACAGGATATATAAAACCCAACAGCGCATATCTGAAGCAAAAATACAATTTTTTTGAAAAGATAAAATCAGATTAACTCCCATATCATATTGCCCATTCCAAAGAAAAGATATACTTTTGTAAAAAACGGAGGATAATTATGGAAACAACAACTATTTCCCTAAATAAACAACTGATGGAGCAGGCTTCTATATACGCAAAGCAACATGGCACAATCCTTATATCATAGAATCTTATCTGTCCCGTCTTATTAGTCAAACAAAAACGGAAGAGAAAATACCTGATATTGTCCAAAGTCTATTAGGAGCAGGAGAGTCTGTAGAAGCAGATGATATAAATGGACGGAATGCCTATTACAGATATGTAGAAGAAAAATATCATTAACAAACATATTCGGCGTTAACCCGAAAAGTTGACGCTATCATTACCAGGAATATAAAAGACTTTCAATATTCCCAAATAGCGGTATTGACTGCTGACGAATTCTTAGGGACATGGGATAATTACAAATCCCGCACAAAATAGGCTTCTGCCGCACCGATTTTCAGTTTCGCCCGGAGCTTGACCGGCACACGGTTGGAATCATCATCAATCCACGCCTCACCGGCCGCTTTACTTTGCGTGAAAGCCTCATCGTAGACATCGATATAGAAATGATGCGTGCGGTAGGTCTTGCCTTTATATTCGACAACCTGTTGACCGGCATACCGGAAAGCCGAATTCACCAGATCACGCCCGATAGCTACCCGGAAAGGATATTCACTCCCGATAGTCATCCCCTCCCAATCTAAAGCCCGCAGGTACATCGTAGCCGCCAGCATGTCATAAACCTTTCCCTCAGCCACCAGAAGCGTATCAATCTTGGTACGTGTCAACGTATATCGGCGGGAATGCACCTTCGTTTCCTGTCCGGTGTACGAGAAAGCCAGATCGTCAACCGAATAATAATCTCCCTCATCCGAATGCTTGGTCGCAAATTGCAATAAACAGTCCTCTTTCGAGATATAGCAGTCCAGCGTGTCCCGCATCCGGAACACCTTCTCGAACAAGCCCGTTGTATGGAAAGTAAGGGTATACTTCCAGGCCGGTTTCCCTCGATAAGCCGTGTCCTGCACCACCAATGCCGCTTTTCCGGCTTTCGGCATCAGCACCCCCCATTTAAAATAGAGCTGATAACAGAGCGTCCCGTCCGGGACGAAACGCTCCGCCGGCAATTCCTGTGCCACCAAGGTCAACGAACCGCAAAGGCAACACAACACGGCGATAAGCCGCTTAAAAAGACAATCCCCCGAAACCATTGGATGAAGATGATGAATTACTACGCCCCTCTTCGCGATAGTCGCGTTTTTTCTTGGTCGTCTCTTTAGGCTTGTTTTTCGTAATATCCAAAGGCTTCTGCTTCAGCCAAGGCGTTTCCCGGATATTCCAGTTCTCTTCATGCTGGAAGTTTTGCAAAATCGTAAAAGGCTTCGGACAATAGACTACCTCTTCCGGCTGACGGCGTTCGGCAAAATTACCGGTGTCCCATTCACCATTCCCGTTTGCATCCAGCACCAGACGTGCATAATACTTCTCCGGCTTCAAATCCATGAACAAAGCCCCTCCATCCTTGACTACGGCCTTCCGGACCGGCGCATCTTTCGAATCGAGCAGTTCCACGAATGCAGGAACAGTATCCAATCCCTGAATATTGATGAACAGGTGGCCGTAACTATCCTCCGGCTTTATCTTAAACGTACCTTGGAACAGGTCGTTCCATTTGCCGTAAAGACTATAAATAAGCGCCGAATCGATGGTTAGCTGATACGATTCTCCGTATTTCCAATCCCGGTCAATGTAATAGTTCAACGAATTCACCGAGTCCTGAAAAAAATGAAAATCCACCAGGCTCCATACAGAATCGACCTCCTGTTCCAGACGGAACATGTCCTTATTTATCTCCGGAACCGGTTCGCCGAATACAACAGCCACCGTATCAAACAAATCCATATCACCGGGTGCATCAACGGTCATACTCAGAAACTCGATTTCCGGTTCACCCTTTTTCCGTTTCTTTTTCTCAGCCGGACGGCGGCGTGCCACAGTCTGGATCGTGTCAGTCTGCGGACGGAGAATATTCAGCGAATCACTCATCGGGTAGGTCAGCGCCATACGCAATGTATCCTGTTTCCAGACAGTCGAATCAGAAATCCAAAAGGTGATGTTCCGGCCCTCATCGGCAGACTGCGTAATAAACCACTCCTCCTGCACCGGCTCGAAATTGAGCGGGACCGGGAGCGGGACCGTATCGAGAGGCGCATTAAAATGCAGCACAAACCGATGCTCGTCCGGACGTTCCGGACGTGTCATATACTGACGTTCAAACTTTTCCTTAAACAGGCGCAACGCGATGTCGTCCGGCAAGAAGCGCGTGTACTGGATTGTCCGGATCGTGTCAATAGTCAGTGAGTCCTTCCATAAGGTATCTTGACGTGTAGCCATTGTAAAAGTCGGGACAAAGACCGAATCCAGAAAGGCGATATCCTCACCGGGCTGATCAAACTTATAATCCCGGTTTACATCGTTCAAGGCATAGACGCGGTATTTACCCGGTTTGATGTTGCGGACGGTAAACTGTCCCTTGTCATTGGTCCGCGAAGTACGATCGAACGGCAATGTGCGAAAGGCCGAATCAGCCAGGTTGCTATGCAGACCGATAGAGATACCGGGCATAGGCTCCAGATTCTCCGCATTCAGTACCGTTCCGGACAACTCCAACGAGTCGATGACATCCCCCGTAGAGAAAGCGAAGGTGAAGTTCTCCAAAACATTCTTCTCGTTGTTGTCGGCAATCGAATTGGTGAAATCGATCGTATAGGTCATATTCTCTTTCAACGAATCCAGCAATTCGACCTGAACCTTTTTCCCGGCAGTACGAATAATGGGCATTTCACGTTGCGGAGGCGTGATAATCACATTCTCCGACGGATTATCCAGCTGAATCAGCTCATCAAACAGGATCTCTACCTTTTGCCCCTTGTAATTGATACTGTTAGGGACCGGCATACTGCTGACAAACTTAGGCGGAAGTTCGTCATACGGTCCGCCGTTCGGATTGCCTATATTCGCACAGGCATAAAGCATGACCGTACAGCCCCAGGCAAGTCCGGCACGGAGCAGAGGAATATATCTATGGGTCTTTCTCATCATCTGACGGTACTAATACAACAATGCACGCGGACGGCGGTACACCGTCTCTTTTATCCGTTCGATATAGGTTTCGATTTCCGGACAGGCATCCGTTCCCATAATCCAAAGCGGACAGGCATCTTCGTCTGCCGTATAAGAAGGTTGCACATAATCTTTATACAAAACCGCATAACCGTTCCGCTCATAAAAGCCGATGCGCCGGCACGCCATCTCTTCCACGGCCGGCTCTACTTCCAGCAGCTGAGGCTTGTGCAAATGCTGCTGCCAATAGGCCAAAATCTGCTGACCAATTTTCCGGTTACGCATTTCCGGGAATACCGCCAAATGCTCCATATAGTAAAAATCGCCCAAGTCCCAATAAGAGGCCAACCCGCAAAGGAGGCCATCCTCTTCTACGGCATTGAAAAACATTTCCGGTACTGCTGCCAGCATCTGTTCCAATTGATGCATGTCTCTTCTCTCTTCAGGAGGGAATGACTCTTTATAAAGGGTCATCAGCCTGTTCCATACGGGATCTTCGGCACGGGTAATTCTTCTTAAAGCTATCATAATCGAATCTAATTTGATTTTTTCGCCAAATATAAGAAGAATTTCGTATATTTACACCGAATTTTGCTCAGGTAGAAACAAGAAAGGAATATCGGAAAGAGAAATGAGACCGGAAGATTTAGACGACAAGATAACAGCAGAAGACAATCAGTCAGAAGAAAACGACACATCCGAAAAGCAATCAGCGATGAACGATGCCCCCGACACACAGGTGCATTCGGAATATCGGGTGCCGGACAAAAATGCCGACCGGATCACCCATCATCTTTCCGGTATGTATCAAAGCTGGTTCCTGGATTATGCCTCTTATGTCATTCTGGAGCGTGCCGTTCCGCATATTAACGACGGACTCAAACCGGTACAGCGCCGAATCCTCCATTCGATGAAGCGTCTGGATGACGGACGGTACAACAAAGTGGCCAATATCGTAGGACACACCATGCAGTTCCATCCGCATGGCGATGCCTCCATTGGCGATGCCTTGGTACAGTTGGGGCAAAAAGATTTGCTGATTGACTGCCAGGGAAATTGGGGAAACATATTGACCGGAGACAGCGCCGCAGCACCGCGTTACATCGAAGCGCGCCTTTCCAAATTTGCGCTGGAGACCGTGTTCAATCCCAAAACTACGCTTTGGCAGGCCTCATACGACGGGCGTAACCGCGAGCCGGTTACTCTTCCGGTAAAATTCCCTTTGCTTTTGGCACAAGGGGTAGAAGGTATTGCCGTCGGCCTCTCGTCCAAGATATTGCCACACAACTTCAATGAATTGCTGGATGCCTCGATAGCCTATCTGAAAGGGGAAGAGTTTGTCTTGTACCCGGATTTCCAAACCGGAGGGTATATTGATGTCAGCAAATACAATGACGGGGAGCGGGGCGGCTCCGTAAAAGTCCGCGCCAAAATCAGCAAATTGGATAATAAGACGTTGGTTATTTCCGAAATTCCTTACGGACGGACCACGTCTTCTATCATTGAGTCTATCCTGAAAGCCAACGAAAAAGGGAAAATCAAAATCAAGAAAGTAGACGACAATACAGCAAAAAACGTTGAAATTCTGGTACACCTGGCTCCCGGCGTTTCTTCAGACAAAACCATCGATGCGCTCTATGCTTTTACCGATTGCGAAATCAGCATCTCGCCAAACTGCTGTGTCATCAAGGACGACAAACCGCATTTCCTGACGGTGAGCGACGTATTACGCCATTCGGCGGATAATACGCTTTCTTTGTTACGCCAAGAGCTGGAGATTGAGAAAGGCGAATTGGAAGAATCGCTGTTTTTCTCCTCACTGGAAAAGATTTTCATCGAAGAACGTATCTATAAAGACCGGGAGTTTGAGCAAGCCGCATCCATGGATGAGGCAATCCGGCATATCGATTCCCGGCTGGAACCCTTTAAGCCGAAATTGATCCGTGACATGACACGCGATGATATCCTGAAGCTGATGGAAATCAAAATGGGACGTATCTTGAAATTCAACTCCAACAAATGCGATGAGCTGATTCTCCAGATGCAGGCGGATATAGCCCGGATTGACGATCATCTGGCTCAGATTATAGAATATACCATCCAATGGTTTACCTTATTGAAAGAAAAATATGGGAAAAACTATCCGCGCCTGACGGAAATCCGCAATTTTGATACGATTGAAGCGACAAAGGTGGTGGAGGCCAACGAGAAGCTCTACATCAACCGATCGGAAGGTTTCATCGGGACCGCTTTGAAGAAAGACGAGTTTGTATGCAATTGCTCGGACATTGATGATATCATCATCTTCTACCGCTCAGGAATCTATAAGATTGTGAAGGTAGCCGATAAGATGTTTGTCGGGAAAGACATCCTTTACCTGAATGTGTTTAAACGGAACGACAGCCGAACCATTTATAACGTGATTTACCGGGACGGCAAATTCGGGCCGAATTACATCAAACGTTTCGCCATCACAGCCATCAGCCGTGACCGGGAATATACACTGACCAAAGGCACTCCGGATTCGCGCATCCTGTATTTTAGCGCCAACGCAAACGGGGAGGCGGAGACCGTCAAGGTCATCCTGAAACCGAAACCCCGCCAGAAGCTGTTGGTGTTTGAAAAGGACTTCAGCTATGTATCCATCAAAAGCCGGGGGTCTATCGGCAATATCCTGACAAAAGCCGAGATTCATAAAGTCTCGTTGAAGCAACGGGGAAATTCCACCTTAGGCGGACGTATGGTCTGGTTTGACTGGGATGTGCTTCGCCTCAACTACGATGGAAGAGGTGAAGAATTAGGGGAATTCCAAAGCGAGGACCTGATTTTGGTTATCCGTCGGAACGGAGAGTTTTATACCACCAATTTCGATTTGAGCAACCACTATGAGAACGATATTCTAATCATCGAGAAATTCTCGCCGCATAAAATTTGGACCTTGGCTTTTTACGATGCCGACCAAAAGTATGCCTACTTGAAGCGTTTCCAACTGGAAAGCGGCAATACGCGAAGAAATATTCTGGGAGATAATCCCAAAAGCCTGTTATATCTGCTGACAGACGAATATTACGCGCGCATGGAGGTGGTATTCGGCGGGAACGATGCCTTCCGTCCTCCGCTGGTGGTCGATGCCGAAGAGTTTGTCATGCTCAAGAGCTTCAAGGCAAAAGGGAAGCGTTTGACCAACTACCAAGTGGAAACCGTCAACGAATTGGAACCGACCCGTTTCCCTGAAACCGAAGAAAAGCTTCCGGAACCGGAAGAAAATCCGGAGGAAGCGGAAGAGACAACGCAAGAGCCGGAGGAAAATCCGGAAGATTTGCGAGACCAGATTGTAGGACAAATGAAATTATTTGACAATTGATGTTGCGTAGGTTATTCATAGGAGGCGCCCTGTTGTGGGTATGTGGAGGTGCCTTGCACGCCCAATCGGAAGAAAAGGAACTCTATCCTGTCAATGCAGCAACACTGTTGGGTGTTGGCGGATATAATCTGATGGACACCTACCTGACACCAAGTAGCCGGATTCCGTATAAAGGATGGGGATTGCGGGTACTGGACGAACGGATGAAGATAACCCGTCTGGCGGATCATCGGATCTCCCGTCAACAACAGGTGAGCGTAGATATCTCCTTTACAGGAAACGATGCCGGTACGACCCGCGCGTTGAACGGGTTCATCGATTACACCTTAGGGTATCATTACCGCTTCGAGCCCTTGCCGGATCTGAAGCTATTGGCCGGAGCATCGGTACATGCGCTGCTGGGGTTTATCTATTATGCGCGTTCCAGCAACAATCCGGCATCTGCCAAAGCAGATTTAGACCTGAATGTCTCGGCAATGGCGCTGTACACCCTCCGCATCCGCAGTTATCCGCTGACTTTCCGGTATCAGTTTGAAATTCCTTTTGCCGGCATCCTGTTCTCGCCACACGCAGGGCAATCCTATTATGAGATTTTCAGCCAAGGCAACCGTTCGGGCATTGTACCCTTTACCTCCTTTCACAACAAACAGGCGATGAAGAACTATCTGACTGTTGACTTTCCCGTCGGGAGGTTCACGTTTCGGGCAGGGTATCTGAACAGTTTATACTATCTGGATGTAAATGGAATCCGGAGCCATATCCTCTCCAACTCGTTCGTCATCGGGTTTGTCAAAGAGTTTATTGCCTTCGGTGGGAAACGTACACAGTCCACACGGCATAAAAGTGCTTATTATTAAGTTTTGGAGTTTACGCGTTCAACTTAAAAACTAAAAAGCTAAAATACAGACAACAATGAAACACCGGCTAATTGCAATCGCATTGACGATTCTCCCATTGTTCTCCTCGTGCAAGGACACGGACGAGTACACAACCGATGCGCGGGAGAATTTTGAGACTCTGTGGAAAATATTGGATGAGAATTATTGCTTTTTCTCTTATAAAGAGGTAGACTGGAACGAGGTATATGACCGCTATTCGGTACAAATAGCTGACACGATGAATCAATATGCGCTGTTCGATGTTCTGGCGGATATGCTGGCAGAACTTAAAGACGGACATACCAACCTCTATTCCAGTTTTGACGTGGCGCGTTATTGGGACTGGTACCAGGATTATCCCCCCAACTTCTACGAGGAGCTGAATGAGAAATATTTAGGAAAAGACTACAAAATAGCGGGAGGATTGGAATACCGGAAGATGGCGGACGACCAAATCGGCTATGTCCGCTATTCCAGCTTTTCCAGCGGCATAAGCGAAGCGAATCTGGATTATATGTTTTACTATTTCAAAGATTGCAAGGGATTAATCATCGACATCCGCAACAATGGTGGCGGAGCCTTGAACTATTCCGAACGTTTTGCTTCCCGCTTTATAGAAGAGACTACCTTGGTCGGATATATGCAATACAAAACGGGGAAAGGACATGATGATTTCTCCGAACCTTATCCCATCGAGCTGGAGCCGTCCGCTTATATCCGCTGGCTCCGTCCGACCGTTGTTTTGACAAACCGGCATTGTTATAGTGCGGCAAACGATTTCGTGCAAAAAATGCGTGCTTTCCCTCAAGTGACTATTATGGGAGACCGTACCGGCGGAGGAAGCGGATTCCCGTTTACTTCCGAACTTCCGAATGGCTGGACGGTCCGTTTCTCTGCCTGTCCTATGCTGGATGAAAACAAACAGCTGACCGAATTCGGCATCAACCCGGATATTCCGGCCGCTATTACAGACGAGGATTTAGGGAATGGCATAGATACCATTCTGGAAGAGGCGCTAAAATGGCTGATGCAAACAGAAACGTAAGTCCATTAAACCCAAATCGGTCATTAGACTTTAGGTTAAAAAAAGGATGTGTCTAACTGTTTATTTCGACACATCCTCACCCCATATATTAAGAAGCTGGAATAAATTCCAAACAGCTTCTAAGATTTTACCGTATACCGATTAACGTCCGTTATGATGATTGTTGTTACGTCCGTTTCCCTGACGAGGGCCGCGTTCGCTCCGCATAGGACGTTCGTCATATCCTTCCGGTTTCGGGATCAGTACTTTATGAGACAACTTGAATTTGCCCGTCTTCGGATCGATATCAACCAGCTTCACACTAATCGTATCACCCTCTTTCAATCCTGCCTGTTCAACTGTTTCCAAACGTTTCCAGTCGATTTCAGAGATATGTAACAGTCCGTCCTTACCCGGCATAAATTCAACAAATGCGCCGTATGGCATAATCGATGAGATTTTACCTTCATACACCTCACCTATTTCCGGAACCGCCACAATAGACTTGATCGCCCGCAATGCTGCATCGATACTTTCTTTATTGACTGCCGAGATTTCAATATTGCCTACCCCGTCTACCTCTTCGATAGAGATAGTTGCACCGGTCTTTTCCTGAATACCCTGAATTATCTTACCGCCCGGGCCAATGATAGCGCCAATAAATTCTTTCGCTACGGTCAGCGTTTCAATACGCGGAGCATGAGGCTTCAAATCCGGACGTGCTTCAGGTTGAGCTTCCAGTATCTTATTCAAGATATACATACGACCTTCGCGAGCCTGCGCCAATGCTCTCTCCAATATCTCGTAAGACAAACCGTCTACCTTGATATCCATTTGGGTAGCCGTAATTCCATCTTTGGTACCGGTCACCTTAAAGTCCATATCTCCCAAATGATCTTCATCCCCCAGGATGTCAGACAAGATCGCATAGTTCGTTCCGTGATTTTCTGAAATCAATCCCATAGCGATACCCGACACCGGCTTCTTCATCGGGACACCGGCATCACGCAAAGCCAACGTACCGGCACATACTGTAGCCATAGACGAAGAACCATTTGATTCCAAAATATCAGACATAACACGTACCACATACGGATAGTTTTCCGGAATCATACGCTTCAAAGCACGCCAAGCCAAATGACCGTGTCCGATTTCGCGACGGCCTACACCACGCTGGGCTTTCGCTTCTCCGGTTGAGAATGGCGGGAAATTATAATGTAACAAGAAACGTTCTTTGCCATGTGTCAACACATCATCGATAATCTTCTCGTCATCTTTTGTGCCTAAAGTCACGGTAGACAAAGACTGCGTCTCACCACGGGTGAAGATAGCCGAACCGTGAGGGCCCGGTAAACAATCCGTTTCGATCCAGATAGGACGGATTTCTGTGGTCTTACGTCCATCCAGACGTTTGCCTTCATCCAGGATAGCACGGCGCATAGCCTCTTTTTCCACATCATGATAATAACGGTCTATCATTTCAACCTTCTCATCGGTCAATTCTTCTTCCGTAAACTGAGACTTATATTCCTCAACAATGGCATCAAACGCATCTGCACGCTGATGTTTGTCTGTTCCCGAAGTAGCAACGGCATACGCTTTATCATAGCATTTATCGTGTACATCCTTACGCAAGTCGTCATCGTTAACCTCATGGCAGTACTCACGTTTTACAGTCTTGCCGCAAGCTTCCATCAATTCCATCTGCGCCTGGCACTGCACCTTGATAGCCTCGTGAGCGGCCTTGATAGCATCCAGCATTTCCGATTCCTGAACTTCGTTCATTTCGCCTTCCACCATCATGATATTGTCTAATGTAGCACCCACCATGATGTCAATATCCGCCTTTTCCAATTGAGCAAATGTCGGATTGATGATGAATTTACCTTCTACACGGGCAACGCGCACCTCTGAAATCGGGCCATTGAAAGGAATATCAGAAACAGCCAATGCAGCAGAAGCTGCCAGACCGGCCAATGCATCCGGCATATCTTCGCCGTCAGCAGAGAACAATATGATATTTACATAAACTTCAGCGTGGTAATTGTCAGGGAACAGAGGGCGTAAAGCACGGTCCACCAAGCGTGCTGTCAGAATTTCATAATCGGAAGCTTTACCTTCACGTTTGGTAAAGCCGCCCGGAAAACGCCCGAATGCAGAAAATTTCTCTTTATATTCTACCTGTAACGGCATAAAATCAACTCCGGGATTTGCATCTTTTGCGGCACAAACAGTAGCGAGCAACACGGTGTTGCCCATACGGACGGTAACTGCTCCGTCTGCCTGCTTTGCCAATTTCCCGGTCTCGATGGTGATTGTTCGTCCATCACCCAACTCGATCGTCTTGTTAATTGGATTAAGCATCATTTCTTTTTATTATTTCTCTTCTAAATTGCCGCAAAGGTAATTAAAGTTTGATTACGAACCTATTAAAGTAGGTATTCTTTTTTTGAGACGGTTTCAATTTTAACGAATAACAGCTATCTTGTTGTTCGTTTTCTTGCTCCCTTGTCAGCAAAATGGAGTTACCCTTTCGGTATTTTCAACACCTGACCAGGCATAATCTTAGAATTGGGTAGTTTGTTAGCTTTCCGCAAATCCTGAGCTGTAATTCCCGGATATTTGGACGCTATCGAATAAAGAGACTCACCGGATTTGACTTTATGCGAGATATAATTATTATCCTGCTTCGAGGCTGTTTGCGCCTGCTGCTTAGCTTTTTCCGGAGCTTTAGCCGCCAGCAGGACTCCCCCATTGTCTACATAAAGCTTCAATCGTTTTCCACGTTGTAAACGATTCGATGATAACCGGTTCCACTTTTTGATGTCGCGGGCTGTCACACCGTACCGGTTAGCAATCGTGTAGATATTCTCATTTTTCAAGACAATATGGGTAATCATCTCGCGGGTAGCAGAACCAGACTTCGCACCGCCATTGATGGTAATCATGTATTCCGGCAGCAATTCCTGGGCATGGTAAGCATAGATAGAATCCTCCCGGTCTACAAACGCGTAGGTTTGCATCGCCGGCAATTTCAATACCGACTCTTCCACATTGCCGGGGACTATGTCCCGTTTGTATTGCGGATTTAAAGCACGGAGCTGGGCGATATCCATATCCAGCACTTCTGCCACTTGCTGCAAATGCAGGATGCGGTTGACGTGAATCGTATCTGTTGCCAAAGGCAAATTGGTTTCCAACGGACAAAGGTTATGGTCGCAATAATAGTTCATAACATAATTGGCCGCAATAAACAACGGCACATACGAACGGGTCTCTTTGGGCAAATAAGGGAATATATCCCAAAAATTTGTCTTGCCTCCGGAACGGCGGATCGCTTTGTTGACATTCCCCGGCCCGCAATTGTAAGAGGCCATCACCAGGCTCCAGTCTTTATAGACGGCATACAAGTCTTTGAGATAACGGCAAGCCGCCTCGGTCGCTTTTTCAGGATCGCGTCGGTCGTCAATCAGACTGTTAATGGTCAGGTCATACTGCTTGCCCGTCGGGAGCATAAACTGCCACAATCCGCAGGCGCCTACCCGGGAAAGAGCCACCGGATTCAAAGCGCTCTCCACCACCGCCAAATATTTTAATTCCAAAGGCAGTCCGTGCTTATCCAATATTTTCTCGATAATCGGGAAATAATAATCAGCCATACCCAGCATATAACGCACCAACCCCCGGCGACGTTCCGTATACAAGTCGATACAATCACGCACGACATTGTTATAAGGCATCGGAATGATACAAGGCAAACTGGCCAGACGCATGGCATAGACGGAATCCGGGAAATAAACATTCTCTTCATCGTCATGGCAGAAATCATCCTTTTTCGTGAAATATTGTACATGCCAAGAACGGAGCAGGCTGTCGATGTCTGCATCCAGACTTTCCGGGATAACACCTACCACCTCTTCTACGACCGAATCTGCCGGAAGGGTCGAACTGGGCTGGGTCTGGAAATTCTCCTCTTGGGCGGACACGGTAAACCATCCGCACTGTAATACCATCAGAAAAAGAATAAGTCGCTTCATGTCTTTTTTAAAATTTTATACTGCAATTCAATCCATACGAAGAAGAAGTATACCGGGTCTTGGGGGTGACCTCCGGTCCCCAATGCATGGACAAATCCGGTGAAATATCGAAATCGAACAGCTGGGCATCCACATAGGCATCGATGATGGACAACGCATACACCCCGATCGTGATAAATATACTCATATCCCGCCAGCGCCGATACCTGTCTTTGCCTCTTTTCAGCTGCTCCTGAAAATTAGTATCTGTAACATACTCTTCCGGATCCGCCTGCGGACTCAGGAAGTCTTTCCAGCTTTGATGGTATTCTGAAGCCGGTCTTCCGGGCTGCTGCGCATCGTTCATCAAGTCCAAATAGGCTTCCGAATAGTCTTTATAGGTCTTATTGTTCCACGTCACCGCATACATACACCCCATCAGTCCGCCATATACGATCGGGAGTTTCCAGTATTTGCGATTGTAGATTTGCCCCAGACCCGGGACCAAAGCCATCAAGACCGCTTTCTTAGGATCCGGCTTAAATTCAAACTCCACTTTATCCGGAAAGGGCAACGAGTCGGCTTGCTGAATGACAGAACGGACGGTTGAGTCGGCAGCCATCTCCATCCGTGACGAATCAGGTGTCATCTCCAAACGTGTTTCTGTTTGAGAATAACACAACCCACGGAAACAAAGCAGTCCAATCCAAATAAAGAGAATCCGGTAAATCATTTCAATGTATCCAAAAGACTTATCAATTTTTCCAACTCCTCTTCCGAAGCAAAAGGAATGGTTATTTTCCCTTTCCCCTTTTTATTGCAGACCAACTGTACTTTCGTCTGAAAGAAACTTGACAAATGTTCTCTCAACAAATTAAATTCTTCCGGCAAGCTCTCTTTCGGAGATTTTTTCTCGCTCTTCTTTACATCCGGTGCTTCCCCACCGGCTACCGAGCGGACCATCTCCTCCACTTGGCGTACCGACAGAGCCTCCGCCAGAATCTGCTCATACAAGGCCAATTGCACCTCCGGGTCGTCTACCGATATCAAGGCACGGGCAT
This sequence comes from Candidatus Parabacteroides intestinavium, assembly GCA_019118725.1. GTDB lineage: Bacteria > Bacteroidota > Bacteroidia > Bacteroidales > Tannerellaceae > Parabacteroides > Parabacteroides intestinavium. The sequence continues at coordinate 15,636 of DWYO01000086.1, forward strand.
GCCCCATATCGATACGCTTGTTTTTCAAGCCCATCTGAATTTCAGCGGGAAGCTTCAACAAACGCAGGTAATTGGCAATCGTCGCCCGTTTTTTCCCAATGCGTTCACTCAGTTTCTCTTGGGTCAACCCGTAATTCTCGATCAGACGCTGGTAAGCCAACGCGATTTCAATGGCATTCAAGTCCTCGCGCTGGATATTCTCTATCAATGCCATTTCAACGATATTCTCGTCAGCGGCTGTCCGAATATAAGCCGGTATACGAGTCAATCCCGCTTTTTGCGCTGCCCGATAGCGGCGTTCACCGGAAATAATCATATACTTATCCGGCCCAAGTTCTTTCAACGTTACAGGCTGGATAACCCCTAAAGAACGGATAGAAGCAGCCAGTTCCTCTAAAGCCTCTTCCTCAAAGACAGAACGCGGTTGTTCCGGATTGGGCTGAATTTTACTCAACTCAATCTCGCTAATAGACGATGACCCTCCAGTTTTCAGGTCGTCCATCGTAATCAGAGCGTCTAAGCCCCGTCCCAGAGCCGATCTTTTTAATACCATATCAAATGTTCTTGTTTTTCTCCATCAGTTCTTGTGCCAATTGCATATAATTCTGCGCTCCTTTAGAGTCCGCGTCATACAGCAGCACCGGTTTGCCATAACTGGAGGCTTCGCTTAACTTCACGTTCCGCTGGATAACGGTCGTAAACACCAAATCCTGAAAAGGACGTTTCACCTCCTCATAAATCTGATTGGCCAGGCGCAAACGCGAGTCATACATTGTCAGCAGGAAGCCTTCGATTTCCAAAGCCGGATTCAGCTTCGATTTAATAATCTTAATGGTGTTCAGCAATTTGCTGATTCCTTCCAAAGCGAAATATTCGCATTGAACCGGAATGATGACCGAGTCTGCCGCGGTCAAAGCGTTGACTGTGATCAACCCCAATGAGGGTGAACAGTCTATCAGAATATAATCATATTGCGATTTTAACGGGAGCAGGATTCGTTTCAGAATCTGTTCGCGACTTTCCATGTTCAGCATTTCAATCTCTGCGCCTACAAGGTCGATGTGTGAAGGGATGATATCCAATCCATCGATTTCGGTAGAGAGTATTGCCCCTTGAGCGTCATTTCCATTTACCAGACATTCGTAAACAGAAAGCTGAACATTCCGGATATCAATGCCTAACCCGGACGAAGCGTTAGCCTGCGGATCGGCATCCACAACCAGCACCTTCTTCTCCAAAGCAGCCAACGAAGCGGCAAGGTTAATAGTTGTCGTGGTCTTTCCCACGCCCCCCTTCTGATTGGCCAAAGCGATTATCTTTCCCATATTTTTATTAACCCTTTGTATTCAGGCTACAAAACTACACATTAAAAATGTAAACTGCCCTTTTTATTTAGAAACATTAGCTACATTGTTGATAACTTTCTAAGATTGTTGATAACTTTTAAAAAAGCGTGACTCCCTTTTTCATCCGTTCCAATGCCCTTCGTCTCAGACTTTCCCGACTCCGGAAAATGAACATTAAAGGGCTGTGTCAAAATGAATGTTTTGATGAATCACTCTCTCCCGGCCTCAGACACAAAAGGAGCCAGACTCCTTTGAGGAAACCTGGCTCCTAAAACCAACTGATTATACTTCCTTTACACGGAAATTAATCTATCCATCACTTAACGATTACTTTAACCCGTTTCACATCTGATCCACTTTCCAATACAACTACATAGACGCCTTGCGGTACATCAATGCGTGTATCACCGCTCACCTCTTCCTGTGCCTGCAGGCGGCCGCTGATGCTAACTACCGTCACTTTCGCTTTCGCTACGTTCTTCACCATGATGAAGCCATGGGCAGTCGTAATAGCCGCCGACTCAATATCTTCGATGCCGGTCGGAACACCGCTGAAGGAGGCTTTCAGGCTTGTATCTTTATACAAGGTAATCTCATGAACCTGCTCCTTGCTACCATCAGACCATTTTTCGAAGTCTGTTCCGTCTACCGGAATAGCGATTACGGTAATCACATCGCCATAGTAATATTTGCCGTCAGCACTGCCTTCTACCTGAACGGAACCGATCTTATAACCGCCTTCGTTCTCGTATTCGGCCGGAATCTCCACCTTGATTTCCGTCGGATTCGGCAACGACACATCAACACGCATATTCTCGGTAACCTTTTCAATCGTATAAACACCGTTCTTAGGCGTCAAGGTCTCGCCACGCGAAGTCTTCACGACGATCTTCGACATATCAGCTGCCAAAGCCTTCACGGTAAAGCTGAAGTTGTCTTCACGTTTTACAGCATTCTCCCCTTCTGCCTCTACGACAAAGCCTCGTCCTGTTGTCATCACAGTCACAAGGTATTGCGTATCCGGGTCAAATTCCGGATCCGGCTCTATTACGCTAAATTCAGCAGAAATAGCAACAGAAGAATTGGTAACTGTATAGATAAAATCGCTTTGAGCAAATGTCTCTCCATTAACAGTTACATACTCCAACTTAAAGTCTTCAGTCGGTGTTACTTGAATACGCAACTTCGTACCCGGAGTGATCTCCTCTTCACCAAAGTATTGCTTGCCGGTTTCAGCATCCGTCACAACGATAGAGCCGACTTGTGCGCCCGGATTCTTAATCGTTATCAAATTCTTGTCCGATACCGTTACCTTAACCTTTACAGAAGACTCGGCATAACTGTCATTATCCGGCACGAATACTACATCATACTGTTTACCGTCTTCCGGTGTCGTGTTGATGACATCATCCGCCCATTTGAATGTTCCGGCAACCGTCTTGTCTCCGGGATTACCATTTACAAGATTCTTAGCCAAACCGTCAATCAGGTTAGACTGTTCCAACGTCTGGCCTTGCGGAATCAAGGTCGGTTTCGGAGATTCAACGATGGTCGTCTCAGCTTGCTTGATGACCATTGTGCCGACATTATCTTTGGATTCTTTATATTCATTCCAACCGGATGAAGCTCCCGGATAAGGTATAGTTACATATACTTTATATGTTCCGGCATCTTTCGGAATCTTCACGGCAACTTCTGATCCATTTTCCACTTTAGCATAAGAGAACTCAGGTTTCAAATCTGCAATATTCGAAACTTGCGTATTACTTGTCGAAGTGGTTGCATCATCCAAAAGTACAATCAAATACTCTTTCGTTTCCGGATAAGCTTGTTCTTCCCCGTTATAAATAGTCTCATAATCACGGACTGTAACTGTAAATTCCTTATTCAACGCTACTTCATCACCTTTCACCTTGAACACGGTCGGTTTGGTTACTGTGTAAGAGAAAATAACGATGCGTTCGCCTGTTCCGGTCAAATCAGTTTTCGTAGTTACTTCTTGACCATTCGCATACAACTGAATGTTCTTCCAATTAGCCGGTACAGTCAGTTTAACCTTAACGGTTGCTCCGGTCGGAACAGTTTCATTGTTTTCTAACGGGAAATCACCGTTGAACATCTCGATGCCGAAATTCTTGTCTGAAAGGCCTTCGAAAGATACAGCAACCGGATCCACTTCACCTTGGCCATTAATTGTTGCCGTAGTCGATACGACTGCTATTTCGAAGTTCTCATTCAAAGAACTACTTTCCCCATTCATTACAAAATAACCCACATGTACCAAGTGAGCGGCTGTCTGCGTAGTTTCCTGTTTAGAAACTTCTTGCCATTCACCAGAACTGTTCTTTTCAACTACCCGGAAGTGACCATTGGTTAATGCCGTGCCATTGAACTTCACTTCACCACCGGTAATTACATATTTACCATTCTGTACATCCACCTTCGGAATAGCGGTAATTTCAGGAACTGCTTTCTTGATGCGGATTATCCAATCTTCTTTCGGTGTTGTAGCCTGGTGGTCCGAAGTAGACTCCATCCAATAACGGACTTTCCAATCCCCGGCTTCTACCGGTTTTTTGTCGGTATAATCATTATTATCTTTCTTATACTGCACCTTCACATCATCGTAATATTCCACCGGATTGGTCTTATATTCGAATGCTTTTGCTGTACCATCGTAAGTATGAACCTGAATCTTGTCGCTAATTCCCTGCCCATAAACAGGGTTAATCGTTACCGCCGGGGCCACTTTCGTTACTATTGTAATTGTCCCACCAGTCGGGAGAACGTCAAAGCTGGCGGTGTATTGAACTGCCGCATCTGTAGGTTCTGTTACCTTTTTCGGTCCTTCAAAAGGAACTTCTGTCGAGCCGTAAAGAATCTGATCAATTACAATCGGTTTTCCGTTAAATGTACTACCCGTTCCGTCTACCGCATCTTTTGTCAAATAGATATTAATCGTAGCCTTCGTGCCAGGGACATAACCCGGATCAGACATATCGTTATACTTGTAAACATGCGTTGTCTTGTTGTTGACAACCTGAATCTGACTACCAACAAAAGCTGTATTAACATTTTTAATCTCACCTTCCATCGTCATACCGATGCGAACGTCCGAACTCTTCACCACATTAGCTACGATATGCGTATTATCTTTAACCAGTTCTTCTATCACATATTCATATTCCGTAGTCGAGTTCTCTTTCAATTGCGGTTCTACCGGATCACCATCGATAGTCAGTTCCGGTGTATAACCCACATCCGCTTTCAGCTTAATCACCACTTTGCTCTGATAAGGAATGCCTTCTGTCTTTCCATTATTCTGGATGTTGATTGTCTTCTCCTCTTTCTGAGCAACAATGGAAACCGTATTCATTTCACCGTCTACATTGGACTCGGCCGTTACCGTCAATAACGCATCCTTCAATGTCGCGTCAATCGAAGGAGCTACGGCTCTACGGTCGTTTGCATTCCAATAACCGGCTACACGGAACGCAATGTGATTCTCATCCACGCTGCTCTTCGGTTCTTCCACCAAACCGTCTGTCACAAACTTATCCAACTCGAAGCCTTCGCGGTCAATCGATGCGATCAAGATATTGCCTTGGTACACGTCATTCCCATCTGCAATAGTGTTTCCATCTTTTGTCACCTTAATATAGTCCTTTACAATATCTAGACCGAACTTAGCCGGAGTAACCTTGATATTACTGATGACCATCTCCGCACCGTTATATTTGATGGTTACCCGATACGTACCGCTTTGGAATATATTCTTTTCACTCGGCGAGTAGAACAGGAATGTAGCCGGATTGGAATCCCCGTAAGCTTTCTGACCATGGTCTACCTTCTTATAGGTGCTGCCATCGCCTAATTGTTCCCAAACAATGTCCGTAACTTTCGTCCAATCTTTTTCGTCAAAGGTCGGCAAACCGAAGTTCATGCCAAAACGGGATGCCATATTAAGACCTTCATTCGCTACAGCCACAACATTCTTGGATACATATTCCTGCTTGCCCATCGTTACCTTCGTATCTTTCCCAATACCTTCGACACGAAGTAATTTGTTATTGCTGACATCCAGCTTTTTCAAGGCAGAATTTACTGTCAACTTATCCAAGGCATTACCAGAGAGATTCAAATCTTCCAATGTGGCAAAGCCGGAGAAATCCAGCCCATCTCCTGACAGCCCTGTCTTTGACAGGTTCAAGGTCTGTAAAGTAGATGCGGCATGGAGGACAACAGCCGGTACAGACACCAACGGGTTATTCGAAGCGTTAAATGACTTCAGCCGAGTTAAAATGTTTGCAGCCTTCGGGTCGATTGCTTCTGATGTTAATTGATTACCTGCAACATTAACGGTTTCGATATTAGGGAATGCAGACAAATCAAGTGCCGTCAACTCACCGTTTCCCGTAAATATCAAAGACTTCACAGCACTAAACAACGTTGTTGTTGTCTGTGCCGCAAAGCGGGTGACCTTTCCATTTACCGTAATCTCTACATTTTTTAATCGATCCGCATTACCGGCAATCTGTACGCCTGTGGCGCATCTGCCTTATACGGAATTTCATAAGTCGCAGTTTTCTTATCAGCACTTATTGCTGGTTCTACCGCAGGGATAAACGTAGGGTAATATGCCCCGGCTCCCTTTTGTAGCACCGCCTCAGTATTCTTGATAGTAATCGTCACCTTTCCCGATGTACCGGCAGGAATCGACAAATCGATATACTGTGATTGAGCCTTCACCCACCCTACTGACACCAACAGCATCAATAGGCTTAAAAGTAATCGTTGTTTCATGATTCTAATTTTTTAGTTATTACTCAGATTTACCTTCCAAAGGTTTCCGCTTTTGCGAAAAAAGCCCCTCTACATGAATAGAGAGGCTTTCTGTTTTTACGCATTGCGGCTCCTCACGGAAGGCATTGCTTAAAATAGAACTTTTCTTAATTACACTATTATTACTAACCCCGTCTTTCCCTCTCGCGAGTTACTCTTCAACTGATTTCCAATTGGACGGAAAATTGAATTATATCAAGCCCCCTCAACTCCCCCGTGGGGGAGCTTTAGAGGCATTATTAACAATTTAAAATTTCGTGTTATGAACATTAGAACTCCTCCGTCGCTCCGCGACACCTCCTCTATAAACAGAGGAGGAATTCGGGAAAAGAACTCTCCCTCTGTTTATAGAGGGAGTACCCCGAAAGGGGGGAGGAAGTTCTATTCAATTACTTCACTGCAACCTTGAAGCTTTCGCCGTCAACCGATACCACTACGATACCAGCCGGAGCAGCGATAGTCTCATTGTCAGAGTTAATCACTTCGTTAGCCACTACCTTACCTAAGATTGTGCTTACGATTACATTCTTGCCTTCTGCACCCTTAACGATTACAGCACCGTCTGTTGCAACTACTGATACAGTAGCGTCAGCTGTGATTTCTTCGTTAGCTGTAGCAGATGCGTCTTTGTCCAAAGTGGTGAATGTAAACAATGCAGCCTGGTTGATTACTTCTTCCATGCTTGTTGCAGGAGAAGCGTTTCCATTCATTGTATCACCTGTATTGTGATCACCGTTTACATTGTAGAACTGTGCCAATACCGGAACACCATTCTGAATCTTAACCCAAGCACCTTCGAATGAACCGATAGCAGAGTTGCCAGCAACATCATTAGATTCGATCATGAATGTATCATCAGCATCACCTGTATTTCTCAAAGAGAATGCAGCGTTGTTATGAGTACCATCCAATTTAACGATATCATAAATAATACCTTCTTTCTCTGCAGCTAAAGAGTCCGGACAAATGTATAAATCGCCATTCGGATCTTCCAGTTTCAGACTTGCCAATGTGTAAGGAGCTTTCAAAACATACAGACTATCTCCACGATGAACTGCTTCAACAAAACCTAAACGAGTATAGTTCTCATGTTTGAACTTATCTGCGTTAGTCTGCTTGTCAATCATAGCATTATTGATAGAATCCGTATAGTTAACCAAGAAACGGCCTTCTACATAACCCGGATAAGCAATTGCATGATCACAAGTCGGATTGATACCATGACGACCATTTTCATCGCAATACGTATAAGCAGGAACACTATCAGCCGCTACTGCGAACAAGTACTGCGGCATACGAGCGTTAGAAGCTTGTACATAGTCTACATAGATACCCGGATTCTGAGCCAATACAGACTTGTTCTCAACAGCCAAATAGTTCAAGCCCGGAACAGAATGAGAGTCTTCGAACAAGCTTTCATTTCCTGACACGGTACGGATATCAATAACCTTATTGTCTTGGTTAACCAAATCAGAAGGCAATGTACGATATACGCTGCGAGTATTAGGCAGAACAGCAAACACATCTGATGAAGTTCCGCACAAATCATCCAGCTTAGTATCCAAGCTAGAAGCTTCAACAGCCAACTTACCGGTGATTTGGCGATTATTAATTTCACGGTAAACAACCTTGTCCTTATCTGCATCATAAGTTGCTATACCCCATCTGTCAATTTCAATATTATCACGACTGCTTACAAAGAAAATAGGACTACCATCTTTATCGATACCCTGATATAGATTTTCAGTTTCCTTATCTCCAGATTCAACAGCTGTATAATATGGAGTATTTACTAACGCATAGTAATGTTCACCATTGATACAGTTGTTCTCTTTCAACTGGAAGATGGCAAATGTCAAGCCATTTTCTTTTGTAATCTCAGATTCCTCACGGATTACATACTTATGCTGGCCATCAATTGCAACAAATCGGTGATCGTTGTCAATCAAGTTTGCATCTTTAACTTTAACCTTATAGAATGTCTTACGCAATTGAGTAGCCTGAGCTTGTTCGCTTGCATAACCATAATTTACAGAGTCAGCGATTTCAGCTTTCCACTTACCATTCCAAACCAATTCATTAGTGCCCGTTGCAGAATTGAACCGTTCTTCTAATTGCTGAGTAAATGACGGAGCTTCGACTACAAACAATTCAAAACCTTCGACCGTTTCGCCATCCAACATCTTCAGGTTGTTAGTTTCATCCGTACCTAACATGAAATTACCATTTCCGTTAACAAGATGCTGGAACTGATATACATTTTCACTTAATGTATCTCTGTCAAGATTCAAATAACCTAATGCGTTAACATTTTCAATCTTGTCGAACTTGATGGTGTCAGCGCAATTGAAAGTTGTGTATAAATGATGGTTAGAAACCTCTTCCTGTGTCGGCCTTTTAGCATAGTCACGATGGTTTAAGATATAATATCCACCCTTGCCATCAGCATACAACTGACCTTCGAATGCAACATCGCTATATTCACGGTTTACAATGCGAACTACCGGAGTCTCATTTTCATTAACACCGCCCTTTTCTAAACAGCCCAGGTTTTCAATAACCCACTGTGTAGCCGGCATGTGATCAAAGTCCTGATTTGCCTCTTGAACATCATATACCAAATGCCCTGCCATATCAGCAACCAAGTAAGCACCATCAATACGTTGTTCTGTCTGCGTATTGTTCTTATGAACAGTAGACAAAGTAATATGGTAAACACCCGGTTCCTGAGTTGCACGCAACAACGGAGTATAAGCATTATCAAATTCTAAACGCAAACGCATTTGAGCTTGATAATCCACACCACCTTTAACACCTTCAGATTCTGCATTCGTTACATAAGCCGGATTATTAGCTCCATCAGCACCTTTTGAATAAGTGATATATTGCGTATCAGAGAACTTACATACAGCAGCATAATCAGATTTAGCAGCTTCAACTTGACCGCCAGCCGCACTTACTGTCAACAATGCAGTTTCATCACCCGTCCAAGCAAAATTCATTGCATACAGAGCGACCGGAACATTAGCGGCTTTATTATACATTGCGTTATACTCTTTTTGTCCTGTATAACTTGTATCATAAGCTTTACCTGCATTGATTGTATTGTAATAATCTGAAGTATATGCCTTTGCCAAATGAGTTTGTTCGAATGGAAGCGGAGTCTCACCTTCACCTGCTGCATATTCTACGGCAGACATACGGGATGCGTTCAACGGCTCAAATACCAAACTATCATTTGATGGATAATAAGTAACTTTCCAATGATAACGTGCTTCTAATGGGTCAGCATATTTTTGAGAAGTTGCACCTTCTGCTGCATTCTTACTGTAAACGCGAATATTATCAGCCAAATTCGACTCACCAACAACACTTCCTATTCCCTCTGCTTTTCCATTATAATCAATATGGGCATACAAATCAGTTTTCACTTCCAAACCTGTATAGTTACCTGTTTCGATGCCATCATACATCTTTTCAGAAACCATCAAATATTCGAAGTACTCTTTGCCATTGCCCAAATCTTCACGTGCATCTTTCTTCCTTAATAAGATGTCATAACCAGCATACACATTCTTTTTAACTGAGCCTAAATCGGTATTCTGAGCATCATAGTTTTCACGAGCATAGTTCTCATAAGGAGAAGTCTCAGCCACATATTCACCACTCAGCGGATTGTTTGCAACTTCCAAAGTTTCATTGCTACCCGGCTTCTTGATAAAGAATCTGGCAACTTTCTTATTCGCTTCATTATTATCTGTTGCATTATCCCATGCGGCATAATCTTTGATATGACCACCAGCAGCAAAGTCTAACCAAGAGCCATCAGCATCAATCATTGAATTGATTTCAGCCGCATTCAATACCTTAGCACCAGCCACAACCGGAGTAATTTTCAATGCATTTTGTACATTCTTAGCATAATCACCGGCATTTGCTTTTGAATCCTTAACCGCTACAATTACATCGCTATTGTGGAATGATGATTCTACGCCCGCACGTTCTTTTTCACCAACAGACGGTTCTATTGTAGATGGCAAATTCAGCTTGGAAGCCTGAGCCAAGTACATGATAGAATCCCCATTGTGGAAATAAGAATAAACACGGCTGTAATCAAACGGATTCTTACTTTCGTCAGTAGTATAAAGATCCCACCACTTGTTACAACCATCCATCAGACCATCTTTCAAGAAGTTCCAGCCAGCATTCAAGGTTGGTTCGCCATTTTCATACTCTTTAATAGCGCCATTCTCATCTACTTGTAAAGCATTGAAATGGTCAAATGTCAAAGCAAAACCGGTTTCTTTATTAATGAAAGCAAAACGACGGCCGTTAACTTCTACTGGACTTTTTTCGATTTTCCACAAAGAATGAGTCAAAGCAGCATCCTCAATCTTACGAGTAGTCAAATACAATTTACCCGTTGAATAATCACGTTCCACAGTTAGAACTTTAACATCACTTTTTTGTCCTTCTTCTGCAGATGTCTGATCAACTCTCAATTGATACCAAAGGTTTTCATTGATTTCCTTTACATCCTGAAAGCCCTTGTCCAATGCTGCCGCATTAACCATACGGGTACGATAAGGTATCTCCCCATTAGTCGGGCAGTACTGAGCCACTGCAGTCAGTGAACCGGCGAGCAGGAAGCCCGCACAAAGCGTAAGTACTTTTTTGTTCATAATTAAATTAATTATTTAGTTAGTAAGATATTGAGTATATCGTT
>DWYO01000087.1 GCA_019118725.1 Candidatus Parabacteroides intestinavium
AGACTCCGGAGTGCCGTAAATGTCCGGATCAAAAAAACGGGATGGTATAATAACTACTCTGTATTTATGAAATAAATTCGGATTGGAGGTATAGCCTATTAGGCTGCTATAAGCTCCGGCTCGATTAACCCCTAATAAAAATCGAAGTATGTAATTAATGATCAAGTTCATGTTCTTCCTAACTGTTAAAGGATTCTTTGTAAAGTACGCTTGGCTTTCAGGCAAGCTCTAAGATATAAACTCAGATTTCCTTTATTTATTGCGAAGTAAGGCATCTGTTTTGCTCCAAATTCCCGGAAAAAGCGTTCCACTCCCGGTAACATGGATCCCTCAAAATCAAATTTGTCGGTATAGGCCGCTGCTTCTTGTATGGCTTCCCACAAGACTAAACTATGTGCTCCGGACGCACGGAAACGGGGGTCTCCTCCTCCTGCCACATAATAAGCGGATGCCTCTTGCTGGACTACAAATATAGCCGCATGGAGATTTCCTTCCGGATCATAAGCTCCCCAAAGCAGGCCTTGGTTCCGTCGGAGGGATTCGCGGATCAATTGCTCCAATACAGGTATTCCTACCGGATGCTTTCCTTGACGTTGGAAAGTCAGACGTTGTATTTCCATAAATTCCGGAATAGTAATTCCCGAGCGAACCTCAATTCCTTGCTTTTGCGCTTTCCGGATATTCCGGCGGATGGGCTGGCTCATGTTTTCCCATAGATTATCCGATGCATGAATGCCATCTAATATATACGTATAGCGCGTGGTCTGCTTGTATCCGCCCCAATAAAAAGGAAGCCAATCGGTAATCTGATACGAGAAATTTTGAAAGAAATGCGAGTAACCTTTCAGTTGCTCTACGAACTCTTGTAAGATTTCTTGCCTGCGGGATAACCGATGCGCATATTTTGTGTCTTCCGATTCCGGGGAAATCCAAGGCCCCATAGTCTGGGTATAAACCGGCATAGATACCACGCCGCGCCATGGAATGTATAAAGGCATAGCGGCTTCGATCCTACCATTCTTTTTATAGAGTAACACGTTCCAATTATCCGCACCGCAAACAATATCCAGCCACCAATCCCGTGAGTAGAGCGGAATGGAGGGTTCCTTCAGGCAGAGTTCACGATATTCTTCTTTGGATGTCATGTCCCGATATCTAATTGTCTGCTTATTGGGCAGAAAAGGAACCGTTGGCCTTTGTTTGCCTTAAATCAACAAAGCAAAGGAACCAACGATTACCTCTGAGAATCACGATTAATTATTTATCTTTTAACGCTTCAAATATAAGTTGAGCCAGCTCTTCTGCTAATTCCGGATTGTCGGCAATGCATTGCTTGGCGGCGTCACGTCCTTGTCCCAACTTAGAGTCATTATAGCTGTACCACGAACCGCTTTTCTTTATAATGTTCAATTCTGTGCCCAAATCTATAATTTCACCGGAACGGGAAATACCTTCGCCAAACATGATGTCAAATTCAGCTTTGCGGAATGGGGGTGCCACCTTGTTTTTTACCACTTTGACACGAACCTGGTTTCCTTTGACCTCATCGCCATCTTTCAGTTGTCCGATACGACGGATGTCCAAACGTACAGAGGCGTAGAACTTCAGCGCATTTCCTCCTGTAGTTGTTTCCGGATTGCCGAACATGACCCCGATTTTATCGCGCAACTGATTAATGAAAATGCAAGTAGTATTCGTCTTATTGATGGCAGCCGTCAATTTACGCAGAGCCTGAGACATCAGACGGGCCTGCAAGCCCATCTTGCTATCACCCATGTCTCCTTCTAATTCAGCTTTCGGGGTCAGGGCTGCAACCGAGTCAATGACAATAATATCTACGGCTGATGAACGGATTAATTGTTCGGCTATCTCCAGAGCCTGTTCACCGCTATCGGGTTGTGAAATCCATAAATTCTCTACATCGACACCCAGCTTCTCCGCATAGAAACGGTCGAAAGCATGTTCAGCATCGATAAAGGCCGCAATGCCTCCCTGCTTTTGAGCCTCGGCAATAGCGTGGATGGCCAATGTTGTCTTTCCGGAAGACTCCGGTCCGTATATTTCAACGATACGTCCTTTGGGATAACCGCCTACGCCTAAAGCCGCATCCAAAGCAATAGACCCTGTCGGAATGACTTCGATGTTTTCAATCGATTCGTCGCCCAGCTTCATGATAGAGCCCTTTCCGTAGTTCTTTTCGATCTTTTCCATAGCTGCGCGTAATGCTTTCAGCTTATCGGCATTGACGGTAGGCTTAGTACCTTCTGCTTTCTCTTCGAATAAGTTCTCTTCTTTTGCCATTTATTTATTCAATATTTGGTTTGCATGATCTTTTGTTTTCACCTCTTTAGGCGTAATGACACGCTCAATAACGCCCTTTTCATCAATGATAAATGTCGTTCGGAGTGTTCCCATATAGGTTCTTCCGCACATTTTCTTCTCGGCCCATACTCCGAATTGTTGTTGCAATGAGGTATCGGTATCCGCAATCAGGTTGAACGGAAGATTCTGTTTGGCAATGAAGCCTTGGTGCGACTTGGCGCTGTCTTTACTTACACCGACTACCTCAAATCCGGAAGCTTTCAGTTCCTCATACCCATCCCGCAGGCTGCAAGCTTCGGCCGTACACCCGGATGTGTTATCTTTGGGATAAAAATACAATATCAGCTTTTTCCCAGCAAAATCACTCAGCTTTATTTCTTTACCATTTTGATCAGTTCCTAATATTTCAGGAGCTTTGTCT
>DWYO01000088.1 GCA_019118725.1 Candidatus Parabacteroides intestinavium
AAACAGCTTCTTAGAAGCTATTTGCCAAAATAGCAAGGGAGTGTAGCAAAATGCAAATTTTACTACACTCCCTTAAGGTGTCGTCTTTTAGACAAGTATCTGTGTATATGATTCTATCAATTGAAGATATATCTTACACCGACTTGGAAGCTCCAGCATTCGTTGTAATTACGATTTAACGAGTATGTTTCTGTCGGAACATTGCCGTTACCGTCTCTCCACATTGAGAATACCGGCGTATTGTTGGCATCGATATGGTCTACAGTCAAGATACGTCCATTGTTTGAAATAGTATTTGTCTTTGTAACGCCCCATGCATGGTTCAACATGTTGCCTACATTCATGAAATCCAAGCTGATTTGTAAGGTGTTGGTAGATTTACCAGCTTTGATAGAGAAATCTTGAGCGATACGGAAGTCAAAGCGGTGTACCCATGGAGCACGACCTGCGTATGCCTCAGCATATTCGCCCTTATGGCTACTCAGATATCCATCTTGTTCAACAAAATTCCAGAATGCGGTACGATCTGCATCACTTACGAATTGGATTTCACTATCATCCTTTGGAATATACATCAAATCGTTATTAACACCATCTCCATTCAAATCGTTGGTATAAGCATACGATGTGCTGTATGGAGAATAACCCGTATAGAACAAATTAAAATGCAAGCCATTTGTAACTTTGTTGTTAGTGAACGGTACATAATAAGAGAGTGATGCGACAACCTTATCCGGAATTACGTATTCAGAACGTTGAACCGTACCTAAATTCGGACCATCAATAGTCAACATACCAGTCCATGTAGAATATGGGTCACTTCCTGGGAGACCAGAAATTTCTTTAAATTCAGTATGCGTATAAGCAGCCATTAAATCCAAGTTGCGAACCGGTGTTGCATTCAAAGTAACATTAGCTGTATAACCATGTCCTTTATGCGTGTTTGTTAAAACGCTGGCGCCTTGGCCTATCTTATCATAAATCAAAGAATTTTCCGGATAAATCAAACGATTGTCTGCGCCGTTGAAGCGTTCCCAATTTTCAGTATCCGTCCGGACATTGTAGTTGTCAATTCTTACCGCATTCACATTCTTTGTGTACATAAATTCAGCTGTAGCCGTGAATGGGAATGAGACTGGTAATTGATAATCGACAGCCACAGACGTTTTCCAAACTTGCGGCATCTTGAAATTGTGATCTACACCCGCAATTTTGTTTTGTAAACGACCTTCATCTGGAGAAATATTGCGTGGCAAACCTAATTTATCGATCATACCATCAACGGTTGTCTCAATACCACCTTTAAACAACTGCAATTCCGGGCTGACTTCACCTGTACTATAATTATGACCAAAAATCGCCGTTGTTTGAATCATGCCTGAATTGGTCGGCATATTGGTGAAATAAACCAATGGCAAACGGCCTGCGAACAAACCAGTACCTCCACGGAATTTCAACGTTTTGTCATTAAATACATCCCATACAAAACCTACACGCGGAGAGAATTGCATACGTGCTTTAGGCCATGCGCCAGTATCAATGTGACGCCCGTTAAAATCTAATTCGTAGATAGCGTTATTACGCATGATGTCATCCTCATTAAAGAACAATTCATCGAAACGAATACCGTACGTCAATTTGAAGTTCTCGCGCATGCTCCATTCATCCTGCAAATAGAAACCTAATTGATTGAATACAACCTGTCCGGTCGGATTGCTATTTCCATTGTATCCATACGTGAGAGCTACAGCTTCCGGCGCTTCATCGTTTAAGAAATCTTCCAAACTGCTGTAACGGTAATAGCCTGTTCCTTCACGCATATAGGAGTTGTTAGCCATCTGATGCTCATAACTGATACCGGCGGTCAACTTATGGTCGCCTAAGAAATAGGTAAAGTTATCCGTTACGCTAAAGATTTTGTTCTTTACACCATTGTTGTAAGAGAACAATTCGTAACCGGCAGACATATACGGTTCCAAAATCTGGCTTCCGTCCGCATTTTTACCCGCCATAATATCAATGAATGGAAATACATCCGAATTTGAGCCACGGATGTCTTGGATATCTGTATAAGTGAACAATAACTGATTAGAAATCTTGTCGGAGAAACGGCTGTTCAAATCCGCCGATACGGATGACACTTTGTTGTCCATCGAATACATACTGTTGGCAAACGCCATTGACATCTGGCCTACACGATAAGTATTGTACAAACGTCCTCCAGATAAGAAGTCTCCCGAATTGCCATTCGGTGCATTCCAAGCGGTATTCTTAGTGTAATTGTAACGAACAGCCAATTTGTGGTTGTCATTGATGTTCCAGTCGATGCGACCTAATAATTTCAAATTCGTTTCATCTGCCGGGAAATCAGTGTATGAGCCGGGATCATATCCATACTTCTCACGCAAATGATTAGCTACTTTTTCCATATCGGAAGCATAAGTCCGAGAAACATATCCATCGGCATCAGCTTCTTCTCCGTCTTGGCGGGCACGCCACTGGATAACCTGTTGCGGAACTTTCTCATACTCTACATTCGCGAAGAAGAACAATTTATCCTTAATGATAGGACCGCCGAAAGTAGCACCATAAATATGCTTTGATTCCGCCGGACGCGCGCCTAAGTCTTCGCCATCGATGTTGTTACCACGCATATTCTGGTTTTGATGATAAGTATAGGCAGTACCTTTAAAGGTATTTGTACCAGATTTGGTAATCGCGTTGATACCGCCACCGATGAAGTTGGTCTGGCGGACATCGAACGGAGCGATTACGACCTGAACCTCTTCGATAGCATCCATAGAGATCGGATTACCACCGCCGGGCAGACCGTCATTCAAGCCGAAGTTGTTGTTGAAGTTCGCACCATCCACCGTAAAGTTTGTCGAACGTCCGTCGCCACCGGCAAAACTCATGCCGTTCGCATACGGAGAGATACGTGCCAGATCCTCGATGCTACGGTTGATAGTCGGGATGCTGTTCATCTTCTCGTTCGAGATGTTCAAGGCCGCACCGGTCTTTTCCGTCATGAAGCGTGTACGCTCAGCGGTAACAACTACTTCATCCAATTCTTCAGAAGATTCTTTCAAATCCACATTCAAGTTGTAGGTTTCACCCAATTGTAAAGTCACCTCTTTGAAGATTGCCGTCTGATAGCCAATGTAAGAAACGGTAATCTCATACGGACCGCCGGTACGCATACCCTGAAGGTCGAAACGACCATCCATGTTGGTAATGGTTCCATAGTTCGTACCCGAAGGCGTATGCACTGCCATGATGGTAGCGCCGATTACAGGCTCTCCGTTTGAAGAGACTTCACCACTCATGCTTGCTGTTGTAACCTGTGCCATGGCCGGAACCACACACAAGAGACCAAACAATGCAATGAGAAACAAACTGTGTAACTGTTTTTGCATAACTTTTTATTGTTTAAAATGATAAAAATCGGTTGCAAAAATACATATTTTATAAGACATACAAAAGTTTCTTCCTGATACTCACTTGAAAATGGAGGTTTCAGATTGAAACTTCGTTAAATTTCGGTGCAAAATTAAGGCAATTCTAACACCTATGCAATTACAGTTCGTATATAATCCTGTTACAATTTGGTTACAATTTTATAAATACTTGCGGTTCAAGAACTTCTTGATCTTTTTGAGTGCGATGGTAATTTGGTTTTCAACGGTCTTTTCCGAGATTTGCATCCGTGCGGCAATCTCCCGATTACTCATTTCTTCATTCCGGCTTTTCTGATAAATTTCCCGGCAACGTTCCGGAAGCAGGGTGACGGCTTCCTCGATCAACCGGTATAATTCGTTGGCTTCCGCCTCAAAGGCGGCATCGTTGGTCGCATCGATTAATAATTCCGCTTCGTCCAGCCCTGAATATTCTTTTTTATCGCGTAGGTAAGTCAGGGCCTTGTTGCGTGCGGCCTGAAACAAATAGGATTTGAAAGATTGCTTGATTTCCAGTTCTTCCCGGATTTCCCAAATGGATGCGAACAGGTCTAATGCCAAATCCTCGGAAGTAACCTTGTCATGGATAAAAAAGTCGATGAATTGGCACAAATTGCCCATGTATTTATGGAACAAATATTTAAATGCCAATTTATCATCTTCTTTTATTAAGTTCAGTAGCAATATGTCTTCATCAATTTGTGTCATCCCCCGAGGCTCCTGCTTAATGAATGCAAATATAAGCAAATATTTTTATTTAATAACAATAACACAGGAAGAGTAATGGCAGAAAAATAGGAATCTTTTGTCCGTTCGGTTCTTTTGTCGGATGCGAAAAACAAAAAGCCTCCCGGAAGTAAATCCGCGAGGCTTTTCTTTCAGATCCCTGCTTTCGTTCTTCACAAAACTACTTGCAGGTAGAACTTTTTGTTACTCTATTTTATTTACTAACAATTTAATCATCCTTTTCGCCCTCACGAGTTACTTTATCAGGATTTATTTCTAATTATGAACAAGCCCCCTCAACTCCCCCCGGTGGGGGAGCTTTTGAGAGCCTATATCTTGGCCTCTACCTGACCCTCTCCAGACGGAAAGGGACTATAAGCCTCCCCTCAAGGGGAGGTTTGTAGGGGCTGTTTTTACTTCACTGCAACCTTGAAGCTTTCGCCATCAACCGATACCACTACGATACCAGCCGGAGCAGCGATAGTTTCATTGTCAGAGTTCAGCACTTCGTTAGCAACCACCTTACCTAAGATCGTGCTTACTACTACGTT
>DWYO01000089.1 GCA_019118725.1 Candidatus Parabacteroides intestinavium
AAAACAGTTATATCATTACTCTTTTTATTGTTGCCCCTAATGCAAAGTTGCGGGTTCGTATATGAACGGCATCTTACTGGGAACTATTATTTGATAGCGGTAGATACCAAAGAAGATATGGATGTGTGTTATCACCAACAAAATGATGATGATGCGCCTTATACGGGAATAACCGGAGCAAGTGTTTATGCAGTGGGATATGACAATGATTTTATTCTTGTCAAGGCATATCGTGCTTTGAGGGACAGCATAGGCATTTCCTTACCCCGTTATGATAAGAATACAACCGAATATTACATCATTCCCGTAAATAACACACAAGAAGCATGGGAAGCACAAGAAAACAAGTTCGGGGCATTCAGTAAAAAGGACTTTGAAGTTAAACGGAAAGAATTGGGAGTGTCGGATGATATAACTTTCAAGAGGCTATAAATATATTATTAACAAGAAAAGATAACGTCTTACGCCGTTCCTTTTCAAACCATTGTCAACCAACAAAATATAATTATCATGAGTTACAATCTGAGTTTTTGGAGATATAAAGAAAATTCCTATTTAGATAATCATAAAGTTTATGAAACATTATGTGATGAAGGAAATATTGAAGGATTAGAAAATGTTCCAGTCGATGAAATCCGTGAGAAAATAGCAAAAGCTTTTTCTGATTGGAATAAAGTTGATGAAAATAGTTTTGAAAATTCCAACAAAGGAGCCTTTCAGATAACAACTACTTCTCAATCTGTAATGATTGATTGTTATGGAATGGATGGTGAGGATATGAATAAATTTATAGATATTTTGTTTGAATATGGGTGTCCTCTATATGATCCACAAGTAGGAGAAAGATATGATGATAATGATTAAAGTTGATAACAAGCCAAGTTAGCTGCTAAACGCAGCTCCTTGTCAAACCATTAGCTGTAATAGAAGCATGAAAAAGATTATTTTCTATATATTGGCATTTCTGCTTTGTCTGCCTACACAAGCACAACAGCGTTTCTTCGGTGTCATTCAGGATGCGGACGGATATACAAATGTACGTGACATAAGTGGAACGGTAATAGGCAAATTATTGGATAATCATGTGTTTGTTGATTGGGATGCACAAAAGAGCCATAAAGAATGGCATAGCGTAGAATATGGAACAGAAACGGGCATAACCAAGACATACCCGAATGGAAACACTCATACAGGAGAAATTCATAAAAACCGCATTCGTTATTTGGCTGATTTGCCACAGTTGAAGAAACAGCCGCAAAGTACGGATAAATATCTTGTATATGCCAACGACACATTAACCGTAGAAATAGGCTTCCAAGATTTTAATCCCCAAAGACACACCATTGTTTACGATTTGGGAACAGGTTTTATTCGGAGCATTGACGGTTGTTCTGACTTGATAGGCATAGAGAATAATATTCCGCATGAAGAATATGCGTCTATCACTGTCAAGCATCCTGCCGGAATATTGGAATTTCCAACAGTATATATAGCGCATCTGTATGAACCAAGCCCGAACAATGTTGTCGTGGCATTGGGTAAAGGGAATACACTGTTCATCAGCACACAGAACAGTGACGGTGCAGGTGGATATTATGCCGTATGGACAGTAGAAAATTATTTTGTTAAAAGTCTGTTTGTGTTACATGACTTTTGACTAAAATACAGCTAACAACGCAGGATAACGGACAAGCCGTTCCCTGCTAACCATTAACAATCAAATAAAGGATATAATTATGAATATAGAACTAAAACGACAAATTGATAGTTGGACAGAAGCCGATAAACACCAGAATGTAATTGATTTCTTAGAAGGAATCTCTCCAGCAAACAGGGATTTTGAAGAAATCGGATTATTGGCACGAGCTTACAATTATAATGGTGAGTATGAAAAGGCATTAGTCTTGCTTGAATCAATTCGAGAAGTTGGTGAGTCGGATACCAACTGGAATTATCGAATGGGCTATGCTCTCTATTATCTTGGCAGGAATAGGGAAGCATTGCCTTATTTTACAAAAGCCGATGAATTGACACCAGGAGATGAAGACACGATTGATTTTATTCGTCAATGCAATATAGAAGTACCATTTAAGAGTAGGGTTGACGCTTTTTGGTCATGGTTTTTGCAGAATGAAGCAGAACTTTCGAGAATGGTTGAAAAACGTAACGAATATGATGGTGATGTGGTTGTTAGATTTATTGAGCAAGGTACTGACTTGATAGCAAAAGACGTGCATTTCAATATAGGTGGCAATTATGAATTTACTTTTTCAATAGAAGGGAATGAGCACCTATTTTATCTCTATCCTTATTTAATATCCCGAATGCCGGAATCGCTGGAAAACAAATGGCATTTCTTCCCTTATAATCCAGGAATGGATACTTCTTTCGAATTCCGAATGCATGGGATTAAAGTGAATATGGAAGAAGTCTATGTATATGCCAATTATGATGACAAGCAAAATGATTTTGCTGTTTCGTTTTATGAAAAGGGTTTATGCTCTTTGCCTGAAGAACAAGGATATGGCACTTTTTGTATTATGATGGAAATAATGTTAGGCGAAGGTCTTGCTTTTAGGTATATTTCAGATGTTGAACGTGCTGATGAATTGAAAGGCGATATGTTTCCTCTTACGGCACTCCGTAGGCATATCACGCAAACATTAAAAGAACATGGCAAAGAAGTGTTTGAAAATCCAAAGGATGTTTTTGTCACCTATCAATTGGAGCCGGAAGAAAATGAAGAGTTACGGTATGATGTGGCTATCGGTACTACCTGTTTTTCTCACTTGATTTCCCAATATTACGAAAACGACACGACTATCTTTGATAAAATCAATCGGTTTGGAGCGCAAGCTGTATTTCTTGCATTTCCATATGACAATACAAGTGCTGAACAAAGAAAATTAGTTTTAGGCTTCCGGTATGCATTGGAGGATAGGATTACGAAGGAAATTCTGAATCCGGAAGGGCTGGGGCTTCTGTTGGGAGGTGCAATGGGAACCTGTTGTTGCTATATGGACTTTCTGTTGTATGACGTTAATGCCTTTTTAGAAAAGGTCGTGCCAGTATTACGCGAATATCCGCAATATTCGTTCTACCTTTCTGATTTCCGCCAGTATTGTAGGCTAACAAGATTGTCTGATTCAGAAAGTAAAGATCGCTAACAAGGTTGAGCTAACAGCTAAACGCTGTTCCGCACCAACCCATTACCAATTTTTTACGATGAAGACGAAGTTAAAATACCCGATATTCAGTTTTTCCACCAAAGGCAACATGATATACGTGTTCCGCACGGAGAAATTGTACACAACGACCAATACCGAGTTGTTAAAGAAGCGGAAAAACTATATCGTAGTGGATGCAACGGGGACGAAATATGTTGAAACGGGGGCGCATAAAGTGAAATGGCAAGGGATATTCGGGTATTTTACCGGAATGCAGGGGCGTGTGATTTCCATTGAATACGAGTACAATGACAACCCCGAACCGTTCCCGCTGCAAAAGCTGCAAGAACTGATAACGGAGCGATACCCCAAGACACGGTGGTTCAAGGAAGAATGTTGGGAAAGTGCCGACGAGTTTCGGCAAGCGATTTTCGCCTGCAAGACCTTTGAGGAAGTGGCGGACATACTGATGCCACGACCGCAGACAGCAGGTGAACGCATAAAAAAATGGTTTCATCCCACCCGGAAAGAACTCAAATTCAGGATAGGCTTCATCGTATTTCTCATCCTGTACCTGTTGGCGTGTTACTGGATATTTGGCTTGGAATCGTAAAAACAAGGAGGGAAAAGGATACATCATTATTTATTAAGCATGATGAAATTATTGGAGATATATTACAATATAAATTATTACTGC
Organism: Candidatus Parabacteroides intestinavium; assembly: GCA_019118725.1. Classification (GTDB taxonomy): domain Bacteria; phylum Bacteroidota; class Bacteroidia; order Bacteroidales; family Tannerellaceae; genus Parabacteroides; species Parabacteroides intestinavium. The sequence goes on from DWYO01000089.1 coordinate 3,865, forward strand.
ACTTATAAGCTGCTGTTCTTCATTTTCGAGAGGATGCTAAACCCTTTCTATTGGCTAAGCCTCTCGAAATGGGACAACCGCTATATAAAACGGGGCATTTCGATGGAACAGAAACAAGAAGCAGCCGAAATGCATAAAGGCATCAATAGTTCTATCATAATTTGGGCGACTAACACCCCATGTATCATCAGCTTTTGGATGCTCTGTCTTGTCTGCCTTGCCTGCATCAAGATTTTCAGGGTGGAATTATTGAGCGTTTTGAATACGATTGTCGGGAACATCTTCCTCTGTATTTTGTGTTTCGCAATCATCGTGCTGTTCTTGTATTATGCCAATCGCATATTCCTGTTCAAACACGACAAGTATAGGAAGTATTTCGCCGAGTTCGATAAAAAGAAGAAGTATCTGCTCTATTACAGCATCTATGTCGTTTCTCTGATTGTCCAGTTGGCGACTTTTTATCTGTTGCTTAACAGCGCATGAGGCGATGGCGAGATAACGCTTGTATCAGACTGAAACATAACCCATAACGCAGGATAAGGTCGAACTGTTTCCTGCTGAATCATTGGCAACCAAAATGGAGAATATGACTGTCCGATTGAAACAACATAAAGGATTGGTAAAGACAATAGCCGTTATAGCTGCCCTTGTGCTGTCGGGGTGGCTATATCGTGAGCTTCATCCGACCATTATCTTCCATACTCCACAAGAGAGCAAGTATTTGGGAAAAATAGTTTGTACGGCAGATGGGGATTTGGAGAAACTGTATATCGAAAATCATACTGTCCGCTACAGGTTGCCCTACCTTTGGAGTTGGAAAGAGGAGGACGAGGTGGCTGTTTTCATAGATAACTACGGCGATGTCATCCGCAAAGAGGATTTGGACTTTTGGAAGTTGGATATTTATTTAGATGAAGATAATTGCTACCAGAGCCACAGCAAGACGGAATACTGTTGGGGCTTACGACATGTCTTACAATCAAAGACTGATAAATAAGTTGATATGTATGCTAAACCCAAGTTGCCCATGAAAAAGCGAACCATACTTATCCTGACCATCCTCGCAGCAGGGTTGCTGATGTGGAAATGGCTGGCTTGCGGGTACAATCCTGACAAGCCGACGGAGTTTTATCCGATTCTCACAAGACTGAACGATGGCATGAAACACGAAGCCTTTGTAGTAAGCAATGCACCCTGCGACACTTCCGAATTGCGCAAGATGGTGGAGAAATACGACATTGAAACATTGCCGCTGGACACTTTGGAGAAATACGAATCCATATCCCGCACCTATTACAAAGAAACAAAGTATATGACGAAGAATTTCAAGGAGGGAGAGGAATACGACCCGGAGTTCTCCACTTGGGACAACATCCAAGATTTCAGGAACCACATTGACGACATCCTAATGGAAACGCACCACTATTCGGTGGACACGAACCAGAAATACCACACGGTTTGGGTACATTGGGATTGGGACTACAAGAAAGGCAACAAATATGTGAACCGCATCAAAGAACTTTTCCAGGATTGGAATTCTTTTGTCTGCGCCAAAAAGAAGCTGTACGGTATTGAATGACATGAAAATACTTGTCCCTGTCATATTGAATATAATCTGCTGTGCGGCATATTGCGTATGCCTCAATCAAATCAATGTATGCAAACCGATTGCGCACATGGACGTTTCGATAGGCATCCTCTTCCGGTTCAGCATTGCCGTTCTGTTCTTGACTTTGCTGGCGGGCATGTCCATCCTACGGCTTACCCGAAGAAAATTCCTGATAGCACTCCCGGTGATAATGCCTGTGTTGCTATGGAGCAATCATCTGGATATATTCCCTCATAGGGCATTCGTCTATATGGGATTGTCTATTGTAATTTATGGAATGTACCTATTCATTTGCGAGTATTTAACCAATCGGTATGGATAATTCATAAAATAATCCGGCCGTATGGTCAGTCTCTCCATTATTTTCCGTAATTTTAGACGGTGGATTAGGATTGCCAACTTGAAATACAAATTCAATGAGAAAAGCCAATGTCATAAAGTTCACGATATACTTCTTGCTTTTCGCTGTTATTCTATACTTTGAATATTATGCGATAGAAATGCAAGGGGGAGAATGGATTGCCCATGACGACCGCAGACCTTTGGTAAGCATGATGGCACTAATTGGCATTTGTCCCATTTATATATTGTATGATATAGCGATACGCAATACGTTGTGTCGGTTGTCCGCTCTTCTGCTACAAGCTGTTTTTAACCTTTGGAGCCTATTATGGTTTAGCGCACTGCCAACACTTGGCACCTACGAGGCGGAATATGAACGCACTGGGGCGCTAACAGAAAATATGATACCGTCTGATGAAAACAACTTCTACTTTTGTTGGATTGTTGGCGCAATCATCATGACTTATCTTGCGATGGTAATGATTATTTCTTATGCTATGAAACTGTATGCCGGTAGCAAACGACTTAATCACCCCAATAGCGATTAGTTGCCGCCGGATATTATAAATTGGAACGAATGATTCATTGGCAAAAGATAGCAAGGACGATATGGGCGTTATGCTGCCTGTTGATGCTATGGGCAGGCATCAGTGATTACTTGCAGTTCACGAGGCATCCGGAACTCTATCCCATAGGCGAAGGCTTCGGATGGATTTACGAATCCTCCTGCAATTACATCGTTTCCTGTTGGATAATCGTCTGTTGGGCAGTTGTCGGTATAGGCATATCTGCTTTATATCGGATGAGATATAATACGGTCTGCCTTTGGGCACACATCATCCTGACCGCCCTGACGATAATATATCGTTTTTTTCCATAATGTAAAGCAAGCATGAAAGCAATCAGACTGATAAAATTCTTCTTCGATGCAATGTATTATCAATTCTTCATATTCAACCGGGACAAATTTCGGTTGGAAAACCCGCATGAAAGAACTGTGATGCTATTTTGCGGACTATTATTTTTACCTGCAATAGTGTTGATTTATCCATTGGTCAAAGATAACTTCGATTATGATTTGCCGTTTATTTTCTTCATCCTAATCTATTGCATCATGTATCATTTCATGAGCAGGCATTACATCAAAAAGAAAAGGGGAATTGAAATAATGCGGGAAAAGCCATTGCTGTTTGGCAGTCAAAGGTTCTCCTGCATCATGTCCTGGGTGTTTTATCCTCTTTGGGTCATATTGCTTTATTTCATCATAACGCATCGCCATTGGCTGAGAATTGTATAACAGAGAATTCAGTAGTTGGCAGCAGAAAGACAGCATCTTACAATGCTCCTTTCAAAGTATTGCAGGGAATCGGATTTCGGAATATACGAAAGGAATTGTACAGTTGAAAGATTTAAGCCGCATGTTGAGAAGGCATCAACGGCACGTAGGGTGTCGGTAGATTTCAATGCTGAATATCAGGCGATTTACACAAAGAGGCTTCATTTCCTTTGCTCTTTACTGAAGGTCTGAAAGCAGATTTCCGGTAAAAACCATATCCGTAAATCATCCTTCTTATAAGTTTTAACACAATAAAACAGACCGGTCAGTTTGTTTTTGCAATCCTTTTGCTATATTTGCGCATATGAATTTAGTTTCGGCAACATGGATAAGATTCAGAAACAAAGAGGAAGCATCCTTCTGTACATGGAAGAAAAACATGATGCGTATTACATCCGGATAGAGCATCCGGGAATGGCCTGCTGTGTGTTCCGGGCTGGTCGGTCAGAATGTGTCGAATACCGGAAGACCCGAAAGCGAAGTACCGGCACTATTCCGATTGCAGGAGGAATCGTATGAGCGAACGGATATATCAAAATGCCTTTTATGATGGCTGCTGTCAAGAACAGCTACATCGAGGCTCTGGCATGAAAATCAAATTTTCGTAAAATCACGCCGGAAGATACAGAAATACTTCGTATGCGGAGGTGCTTCAACCCAATGGCGTTTCTACAAACAATATATATATGAATAATACAACAAAAGTAAGAATAGTCTATGAATGCAGCATCATTGGCATTGTTCTGCTGACATTCTTAAAAAGCATGTTCCCATACATGGATGCATGGTGGTATGTAGCCCTTATCGCTTCACTTACAGGACTATGGTTCTCGTTGTCTTACCTGAAACGACATAATTACAGATGGGGGTTCAGCTACATAGAGAATCACTTGTACATTGACCTGTTATTGAAAGTACAGAAATGGTTTCAGAACGCTACAATCACGGCCCTGCTGATACCTATATTCTTGACAGACCTCCTGTATAATCATTTTTGTTTTGTAGCATATATATTGCTTGTTGGCATGTTCTTAGGCGTGAAACTGGCTGTTTATACGGTAGAGTATGCCATATACAAAAGCAAGTTCATCGGCTGCAAGGAAAGGTAGCCCCAACCGGTGTTCCTTTTCAAACCATAAAACTCATTCTCAAATAACACTTAAAACAAGAACAATGAATCATATCAAGAAGCTGGCAATTGCTTTATTGGGAAGAAAAAGAGAATATGCGATAAAAGGCTTGGGAGTTTTTCATTCCAAAGTTTGCGATTGGTGGCCGAACGAGCGATGCGGCTGGTGGTGTACATTACAGTTGCCATCATATTCGGCTGAAACAGTGATTTGGCTGGATGGAGACACTTCGGCTCCATTACCCCGGCAGATATTGGATTTACAGGTGTTGCTGGAAAACTGGAAATCAGTGAATGAGCGAGTGGGAAGCCGCTTGCCTGATGAAAGCCGGTTGGCACATAAGGAAGAAATATATGCCTCGTGGCAAAACAGATTCTATCCTGAAGAAATCAAATTATCCGAGAAATACAACAATAGCTGGGAAATCACCTTCACCACATATGATTTGGATTATAGCTTCAGCTTTATATGGAAAAATAATACAATACAGTATTTAATCTTAGATCATTAAATCAACAAAATGTGGCAGGCAGCATGGCTACTTAATAAAAGTCATTTATAAATTCCAATAAACTTTCTGATATGACACAGTTTGCAAATACCCCAGGCATACCTAAAGAAGATGCGGACAAGCTGTTCGCTGCTGGAGTTTCATTCCTAAGCAACAAGGCTTTTTCTTCCGCCTATGTGTGCTTTGACCGTATTCCGGCCAAGGATTTTAAGCTACTGTACAACAAAGCCCTCTGCTGTTTCATGGTGGAATGGTACGATGAGTGCCACAGGCTGCTTTGTGAAGCCGAACGCCTTGTGCCCATGAATGTCGGCCACGGCACGGAAAGACTTCCTGAAGCCTTCCTCCGTTACCTCCATGACGAGGAGTCACCGTTCTGCCCCATGCCGCAAGGCACTCCCGAGCCGCTGGCATACACACGGATCTTGCGCCTGAAGGCGGAAGCCGCTTGCAAACAGCATCTGTACGGAGAAGTCAAGGCCATTTCCTTCCGGCTGGGCGGGAAATACAAACATATTGAAACGTTAATCAATACTCAAAATGACAATGATAACCAATAAAGAAATCTACGGACTGCACACTTCCGTCGATTCGGAACCCTCCGAATTATACGAAGTCTACCGGGATGTCCCGCTTGACAGCCGGGACGAAAGCCGAAAGAACAGTACCCCTTTGCATACGGCCTGTTACTTCGGAGACATGACTGCCGTGGGCATCCTGCTGGACAGGGGCGCGGACCCCAATGTGAAAAACGACGACGGCGACACGCCGCTGTGCGTCATGGCGCGGCGCGGTCCCCGGCCGGACGATGCCGACATTGCCGGCCTGCTCCTGTCCAAAGGGGCGAGAGTGCCCCGTTCCGGCAAAGACACGACCGCCCTCATCGAAGCCGTGCGCAACCGCAATTTCCAGATGGCCGATGTCCTTCTGACATCAGAGAACCGCATTGATTCCACAGACAGAAGCGGCAGAAACGTACTGCACGTCATCTGCTTGTCTGCCGGACTTATTGCGGACGATATCAGGCGCACGGAAGGACGGATAGCAGATTTTTCCCAGCGGTGGTACTCGGACAAATCCAAGCAGGAAGCGTATGCCGAACTGGAAAACCTGCGGGAATCGGACAGACAGTGCTGCCACACCGCAAAGCTCATTCTGGAAAGCGGACAGATAGACCCTGAAGAAAAGGACAGCATCGGGAAAACCGCCTTTGACATAGCCGTGGAAAGCGGTGCGCGTAAAATCGGGGCATTGCTGTCGGGACAGGACCCCGAAACGGACGGTCTGGCCGCCCTCGCCGGAGGGCTGGACATCTTCCAGGCATTATGGCACAATGACATGACAGCCCTGGATGCCCTGTTGCGTTCCGGAGTAGATACCCAAAGCATCTGCGAGGATAAAAACATGACCGACTTCAAGGGCAAATCCCCGTTGGGTTGCGCCCTTGCATGGGAGAACTTCACCGCAGCGGAAATGCTGCTCAGAGGTGGTGCCGACCCGAATTTCAGGGACGCGGAAGAACGGACGGCCTTTGCCGTATGGATGTGCAACAGAGGACATGAGCACGAGGACAAGGAAGAATGTCTGCATTTCCTTCAATGCCTGACGGAATGTGGATGGGACCCGGAAAGCCCTGCCGACAAAGAGGGGAACACGGCCCTGTCCGTCGCCTGCCGCGGGGCAGGATATGATACGGGTATCTGGGCTGTACGTTATCTTGTGGAAAACGGGGCGGATGTGAACGCCGCCAACATGCAAGGTCAGACCCCTGCGATGAATCTTTACGGTGGACGGTACTGGAACGGCAACATCCCGCGTTTTGCTGCCCTGCCGAGGTCATATCCATACGACGGGCGTTCCTGCACGGAACAGGATGCCGAGACACTTGAGATCCTGCTTGAAGCCGGAACGGACATCAACGCCAGAGACAAATGGGGCAATACCCTGCTGCATTATATCGCAGCCAGCTCGATGAGAGGCTCGAAGGAAGCCGCCGCCCTCGTGATGGACTTCGGCACCCCGAACGTGAACGCCGTGAACAACGAGGGAAAGACGGTTCTCGACATTGCAACGGAAAAGAGCGACGAGGCACTCGTCAAGTTTTTACTAAAATACAGCTAACCGTATGGACAACAATATGACTTTTTTGAATGCCTGCCGGAACGGACAGAAAGGCATCGTGCAGATATTCCTGAAGAAAGGCGGCATCGACGTGAACAAGCGGGACGCCGAGGGCAATACGCCGCTGCATTACGCTTGTCTGAAAGGTTACAGGGACATCGTGAACCTGCTGCTTGACAGCGAGGCGGATGCGACCATCGCCAACAACCTGTCGGAAACACCCTTGCACGCCGCTTCCCGGAGCGGGAACAAGGAGATAATCGGGAAACTGGTACAATACGGAGCGGACATTGATGCAACGGACAGCGATGGCCGTACCCCGTTGATCCGTCTGCTTGACAACAGGCGTACAGACGCCGCCCTGTTCTTGATAGAACAGGGAGCGGACACGGAAATAGCCGACAACACGGGGCACAAGGCGATAGACTACGCCACTGCACAAGGATTGCGTACAGTGGTGGAACGTCTGTCCGTAGAAAGCACGACCGATACACATGGCAACACACCGCTTCATCAGGCGGCTTTCAACGGCCAGTCGGAAATCGTCCGCTCGCTACTTTCTGCATACCCCGACATGATAGATACGGCGAACGACGTAGGGGAAACCCCGTTAATCATCGCCTGCATGAAAGGGAACCTTGCCGTTGCCAGGCTTCTGATCGGTGCCGGAGCTGATGTAAACAAGGCCCAATTGGACGGAAACAGCCCGCTACATTTTGCCGCATGGTCCGGGAACAAGTTTATCGGCAACGACCTGATAGCAGCCCACGCACAGGCAGATGCGCAGAACGGGAACGGGGAAACGCCCCTAATCCTTGCCGCCAGAGAAGGGAACAACGAATTTGTCTCACTCCTTGTGGAGCATGGGACGAACGTGAACCTTGCGGACAATCTCCAGCATACGGCATTGTATTATGCCAGTGAGCGGGGTTACAACGAAATAACGGAAATCCTGCTGACGGCAGGAGCCGAAGGATAGAGTATCACATTTTTAATAATCAAGATGATATGACAAAAGAAAAAGCAAATCCTCAAAGTCCGGAGGAAATGGCAAAGGCGGCACAGGAAGCCGCAGTAAGGGCAGCGATGGAACAGGCACAGTCCATGTTCGGGAATATCCCGGGATTCCAGATGCCCGGCGGCATGGAGGAACAACTCATGGCACAGATGGGCGCGGGAATGCCCGACATGGCAGCAGCACAGGCACAGCAGGAAGCTATGCTGAAAGCGGCAGGCATAGACCCGGAGACGGTGGCGCAGGCAGGCCGTCAGAACATGGCATACGCCCAGCAGATGATGCAGGGAATGATGGACGGCACACTCGGAGAGGAACTGTCCTCGTCCGATGCAATGGCACAGATGATGGACGCCTTCGGTAGTGATGGGTGGATCATTAACAAAGCCGACGACGGCAAACTGGATACGGCACAGCTCCGGCTGCTGGCTTTCGGTGCGCCCATGTTAGTGTATAATGACGAGAATGTGGATTCGATTGACTGTCCTGAGGAAGATGTCGAAAGCATCAGGAGCACGATTGAGAGCTGGTGGAATGTGACTGACCGCGAGAGTACACTGGAGATTGTGAAGTGGCTGCTTGAAGAAGGGCATCATGCCGATGCCGACGAAGCCCTTGAAAAAGTCCGGAAACGGGGAATCGAAAACATATCACAGGAAGAGCGAGACGACGAGGAAAGCAAGATAGGAGATGTCTGCCTGATAGCGGAGAGCATGGAAGAAAACGGATGGTGTCCCGGAGGGAAGATGCCGGGCAGCGTCATCGCATGGGATCTGGTGCGTCTGGTAAACCTCGGACGCTGGGCATACCTTTGCGGTTATGTGAGCGAGAGTGAAATGTGGCAAATCATGCAGGCGGCGGCAGATACGGCACTTGAGCATTTCTCTTCATGGGAGGAATACGGAATGAGTTTCGTCATGGGCAGAGGCGTATGGCACGGCGACCCGGATGACAGTGAAACGGCATACGAGATAGTAAGCCTGCTGCTGGAGG
>DWYO01000010.1 GCA_019118725.1 Candidatus Parabacteroides intestinavium
CAGATTACAAAATGATAGCTATTTTTGCAAGCAGAATAAAGATCAGTTCATTAGTTTATAAGTTCTGGAGATAAACAAAAAAAAGACTCATAAACTTACAAACTCAATTTGGTATGGAGAGCAATGCGCATCAGACTTCTATCCTGTTAATTTACACAGGCGGAACAATCGGAATGATTCAAAATTTGGAAACCGGGGTACTTGAACCGTTTAATTTCCAACATTTGCGAAGTCACATGCCGGATTTAAACCGCTTGAATTGTTCGATTTCGACTATCCAATTTGAGACTCTTTTGGATTCTTCCGAAATCGGCCCGGAATCGTGGGTGAAAATCGCCCGTATCATCTCGGATAATTATGCGAAATACGATGGCTTTGTCGTGCTGCATGGTACTGACACAATGGCTTTTACGGCATCTGCTTTGAGCTTTATGCTGGAAAATCTGAGTAAGCCTGTAATTCTGACCGGATCCCAATTGCCTTTAGGAATGCTTCGTACGGATGGAAAAGAGAACTTGATTACGGCTATCGAAATTGCTTCTGCCCGTGACGGGGATGTGCCGATGATTCAGGAGGTCTGTATCTTCTTTGAGAATGACCTGATGCGCGGAAACCGTACCAGTAAAACGAGTGCAGATAATTTTAATGCGTTCCATTCCTATAATTATCCGGCTTTGGCGCATGCCGGGATCTCAATTCATTACAACCTCCCCCACATTTATCGCCCAATATTGCGTAAGCCTTTAAAACCGCATTTTGAATTTGATAACCATATCGCGATTCTTAAGCTTTTTCCCGGATTATCTCCCTCTGTGGTAGAAAGTATCTTGAATACGCCGGATTTAAAAGGGGTTGTGCTGGAGACCTTCGGAAGTGGAAATGCTCCGACCTCGGATTGGTTTCTTTCTTTATTAAAACAAGCTACGGATAAAGGAATTATTGTTGTAAATGTAACGCAATGCCATACGGGAAGCGTGGAAATGGAGCGTTATGAAACTGGGCATCATTTGTGGGAAAACGGTGTAATCAGCGGGTATGATAGTACAACCGAGAGTGCGGTCACCAAACTGATGTTCCTTTTCGGTTCTGGTCTTACGCCCAACGAAGTAAAAGAATATATGCAGTGCTCGTTGGCCGGAGAAATCACGGTTCCTCAATAAGTTCCTGGAAAATAGAGCAGGCGTTTTCTGAGATTGAGGATTGCTGGATATTCGGGGCAAAGAAAAACCAAGAATAATCTGCTTTTTAACGCACCGAATTTGGCGCTTTCCGGAATTATATGTTCTTTTGCAAAAAAAAGTTAACCGAGATGGAAAAACATGAAAAACATATATTGATGCAGATAGCCCAAGGGGATGTAAAAGCTTTCGAGGAGCTATTCTTCCGGTATCAGCCTAAACTGGTGAATTTCCTGGAGGCATTGACGCACGATAGGGAAATCAGTCGGGATATGGTTCAAGAGATGTTCCTGGATATGTGGAAAGAAAGGAAGAAGTTGCGTCAGGTGGATTCTATCTCTGCTTATCTGTTTCGTGTGGCGCGTTGCAAGGCGTACGATTATTTTGACCACTTGCTTATCACAGAGAAATATGCGAAAGATTATTTGAGTCATGCTTCGGAAGAAACTTCGGAAGAGGAGAAGATTTTCGTGCATGAATTGCAATCTATTATCAGGCAGACTGTATCAAACCTTCCCCCACAAAAACAACAGATCTACCGGTTGAGCCGGGAGAATGGATTATCCAACGAGGTCATCGCACAACGTCTGGGCATCAGCAAACGGACGGTCGAAAACCATTTGTCCGCTATACTTGCCATTTTGCGGAAAGTCATCTATATCGCGGTGTTCTCCTTCTGATCAGCAAAAATCTTCCGAATTTGTTTTGAACTTTTAACCCAAAGTCTAATGACCGATTTGGGTTTAAGAAGCGGCTTTGAAACGGATATGCAAAACGATGAGTTCAGAACGTGTCCCTACCCGGTAGGCCGGACCGGCACATCCATATCCGCACGAGACATAATGCTGGACTCCACCTTTGCGATAATAGCCGAAAGGACATTCGTAAATCAGTTTCATCAACAAAGGGTAAGGCCATAATTGTCCGTTATGAGTATGTCCGTGCAATCCTAAATCTACATGGTTCATACGCATCTCGGCAAAGCTCCAAGGCTGGTGGTCTAATACAATCAATGGTTTTGTGGTGTCCAATCCGGCTATTAACTTTTGGAGCGGCTCACGTTTCTTGTTCACCATATCGTCACGTCCTATCAAATAGAATGTTCCATCCGGAGATGCTACCGAATCTTTCAATAATGTGGAGAATTTCCGGATCCATCGTTCCTTGGCAAAACGATTGGCCCGATATTCATGATTGCCGTATGTGGAATAGACTCCCAATGGAGCTTCCAAACGCTGGAAGTCTTCTTCTATATGCGCGTTTTCGGCAAACCGGGATTCGTAATCCAACAAATCGCCTACCATTACGACCAGGTCCGGGTGCTGGGCATTACTGAGCTCTACCAGCTTCTCTGCTTGGGGCTTCTGAATCACCTCTCCTAAATGGATGTCTGAAACCATGACTATCGTCAGGCTATCTCGCGTGCTGCTTCCTTTCGGTAAATCAATATAGAGGTGTTTCACCACAGGGTCTACTACATTCTGGTGCGCTTTTACCAACAAAAGAGCATCGGCTATCAGGAAAAAGAAGAATAGTGGTAATTTGAGCCGATCCCAGTTTTGTGCGATATAGGCCGGTAACCATTTCCAATGCTTTTGGGTCAGACGGATCAGCTCCAGACAAAGTAACCCCAGCGTCAGGTAGATGCTCCCGATGTACCAGGTGTTGCAAATATTCATAATAGGAATAAAGATGCCGTCCGGCAAATCTTCTCGGAAGAAAAATCCGAAGAAATAAAGCAATAATTCCAGAGCAAATGCCAGGGTATAGGGAATTCGCCACGTCCGACGAGCCGGCAGGGCCTGATATCCGCGCCAATAAATATAAGGAGTCAAGAGCAATTGAGCTACTATGGATTGAATGAACACTTTCATACGCTGTATATTTGTAAGTCTTTAGGTTTTAGGAATGTTCGTTACTTAAAGTCAAGTTCGAAGATAATCAGTTCGCTTTGTGTCCCAATACGGAAAGGAGGTCCCCATAAAGACAATCCGGAAGAGACGTAAACATGCGTACTGCCTATTTGCTTATATCCGTGACTGACCTCAAACAAATAGTCGGTCAACCAATTAAGTGGCCATACTTGCCCGTGATGTGTATGTCCGCTGAATTGCAAGTCTACTCCGGCTTGCACCGCATCTCCCAATTGGTAGGGCTGAT
>DWYO01000090.1 GCA_019118725.1 Candidatus Parabacteroides intestinavium
GATCGGAGACCCATTCTGTGTTATTTGAATCAATTCGTCAAATTTTTCTCCTTTGATATAAGCGGATTTTACCTAGTTTACAGTTTTTTTTCAAATAGGATGTTCTTCAACGAAAATCTACATTCCGATGGCGTGTCAAAATATAAAATTGCATGCAGATACAGATACTGTTTCATGGCACAAACTTTTCGTCTAACGGCTGTTAGACGATTTTTTTTGTCCGAGCTTTTATTTATAGATAGCACCTTCGTTTCTTTTCGTCGGGGGGATAGATAGAAAGACAAGGGATCAAGTGTTCTTATTAAAACAAGAAAATTCTTGTAAATCTTTGAAGGATTTACAAGAATTTTCAAAGCGAGGAGTTTTTATTTCTCTGTTATTTTTAGAGAGATTATCTCTTATTTAATCTCCCACGTTTCGCAACTTCTGAGATATTCGTCCAAGGTACGGCAAGGCATCTTTTCTTGAACCTCTTTGATTTGCTCGTGGACAGCTTCATCGTAGGTCGGACCTTCCACATCACGGATAATACCTAAAGCTACCGGCATATCACCGCTCATCATGGCAAGCATCATGTGTAAGGTATTGTCCTTGCAATGCGCGTCATGTACCAATACATCATCTAATGTATAGCCGTCTTGACCGATAGTGACAGATTTTAGTTTTAAGCCATCCAAAACAATTCCTTTGTCTTGATTTTTTCCGTAAATCATCTTTTCGCCATGGCGCAGGAAGATGGTACGGTCAGCCCGGAATTCTTTATCCGTAATCTGTTTATGGATGCCGTTGTTGAAGATGACGCAATTGACCAATACTTCTGTTACGGAAGCACCTTTGTGACGTGCCGAAGCCGCGAGAATTTCAGTCGTATTCTTCAAATCTACATCGATGGCGCGTGCGAAGAAATTGCCACGTGCTCCCAATGCCAGTTCTGCCGGGATAAAAGGATCTTCTACTGTACCATAAGGCGAACTCTTAGAGATAAATCCACGGTCTGAGGTGGGAGAGTATTGTCCTTTGGTCAGTCCATAAATCTTATTATTAAATAGGACGATATTCAAATCGACATTCCTACGAACTGCGTGGATAAAATGGTTCCCTCCGATAGCCAGGCAATCGCCATCTCCTGTAATCAACCACACGCTCAGATCCGGACGTGCTGTTTTTACTCCGGTGGCAATAGCGGCTCCACGACCGTGAATCGTATGGAATCCATAACTATTCATATAATAAGGAAGGCGTGAAGAGCAGCCGATACCTGAGATAACCGCCATGTTATGCGGTGCGACACCTACTTCTGCCATTGCCTTGTGTAAACAATTCAATACGGCATGGTCTCCGCATCCCGGACACCAACGTACATATTGATCGCTTTTATAATCTTTCGGTTCATATTTTATTTCTTCTGTTGCCATCTCTTATGCCTCCAATATTTTAGTAAATTCTTCTACCAAACGTGATACGATAAAGGGTTGTCCTTTGATCCTATCGAACTTATACGGATTAAAGTCGTCTACTTTACTTCTCAGATAGTTGGCGAACTGTCCGTTATTTTGTTCAGCAACTACAACCTTTTTATACCGTTTCAGTACTTCTGCAGTATTTTTAGGCAACGGATTGATGAATTTGAAGTGAGCTAAAGCTACTTTCAAACCTTTTTCGTGCATTTTTTCCATGGCCTCATACAGGTGCCCGTAAGTGCCGCCCCAACCTACAATCAGCAAGTCGGCATCGTCCACATTGCCTATAACCTCTACATCCGGGATGAAGTCTGCAATTTTGTCGATTTTAGCTTGTCGGGTCCGTACCATCTTTTGGTGGTTCAACGGATCTGTCGATATGGCACTCGTGTCAAAGTCTTTTTCCAGTCCGCCTAAGCGGTGGGCAAATCCTTCTGTTCCTGGAATGGCCCAATAGCGTACATGAGTGTCTTTATCACGCCGATAAGGCTTCCAGGGTTTATCTCCTTGATAATATGTTACATAATTGGGCTTAATATCCGGATAGGTCGACAGGTCGGGCAAACGCCAGGCTGAAGAACCATTAGCCAGGAACGCGTCCGTAAGCAGAATTACTGGAGTCATGTGTTCTATGGCCAGCTTGCCAGCCCAAAACGCTGCGTCAAAACAATCGGTTGGTGTAGCTGCAGCTAAAACAACTGCCGGGCATTCACCATTTCGTCCATACAAAGCCTGCATTAAGTCGGTCTGTTCTGACTTAGTCGGCATCCCTGTAGAAGGGCCGCCGCGCTGAACATCAATGACAACCAAAGGTAATTCCGCGATGACCGCTAAACCGATAGCTTCACTCTTTAATGCTAATCCCGGACCGGAAGTGGAGGTCGCGGCCAGGCAGCCTGCAAAGCTGGCTCCGATAGCTGTACATACACCGGCAATCTCATCTTCAGCCTGAACTGTAATGACTCCCAAATCTTTTCGCTTGGAAAGTTCGTGCAAGATGTCAGTAGCCGGAGTAATCGGATAGCTTCCTAAGAACAAACGCAACCCTGCCTTTTCGGCTGCCGCTATCAACCCGTAGGAAGTAGCCTTGTTCCCATTTACGTCCATGTAAAGACCCGGTTGGGCTTTCTTGCTCTCAATGCGGTAAGTGGAAACCGAAGCATGTATGTTGTGTCCGTAATTGTACCCGTCTGTCAATGCCTTGATATTAGCCTGAGCGATTACCGGTTTCTTGGAAAATTTGGTTTGGAGCATGTGCATGGCCTCATCCAAGGGGCGCTCGAACAACCAGCAAACCAGACCTAAAGCAAACATGTTCTTACAGCGCAGTGCCGACTTGTTGTCCAACCCGAAATCGGCTAATCCGTCCTTTACCATAGTAGAGATGGGGGCAGCGACGACTTGTACTTGTGTCAATCCCAATTCCTGGAACGGGTCATCGGTAATGTAGAGCGCTTTTTCCAGATCACTCTTCTTGAAAGAGTCCGTATCGATCAGGACAATGGCGTTCGGTTTCAAATTCTTTACATTTACTTTCAATGCAGCCGGATTCATGGCAACTAGAACATCTGCTTTGTCGCCCGGCGTAAAGATTTTTTTCGAGCCTAAATGAACTTGAAACCCGGAAACTCCGCTCAATGTGCCCTGCGGAGCTCTCACTTCTGCCGGATAATCCGGAAAGGTAGAAATCTCATTTCCGAAAATGGCCGACAGGTTCGAAAAGATAGTCCCCGTAAGCTGCATTCCATCACCGGAATCGCCGGAAAAACGGATAACTACCTGTTCTAATGTTGTTACTTTTGTTTGTTCCGTCATGATATGATAAATTTTGACAATTCTAAAAAGCCGCTAAATAAATATCTATATTATTCGACCGTATATTAAAACGGCCCGAAATATAATCATTTACTGGCTTTCCGCAATATAAATAGACGCCTTTTTTTACGCCTTGATTGATTTTGACCAGATTTTGTATATTTCCGAAACTTTCCAGCTCTGAAAGAACAGGGATCAGCAGATTACTGAATGCCATGGAGGTGGTCCGTGCCACATAATTGCTGATAAAGGGTTTGCAGAAATGCAGAACACCGTGTTGTTCAAATATTTCCGGGTCTGAGGATGAAAGGCAGCAGGTCGTTTCGAAGCAACCGCCCTGATTCATGCGCAGGTCGATGATCAACGCCCCTTTCTTCATGGTTTCAACCAATCCTTCAGCAATCACAAAGCGGTGTTCCGGATTGTCTATATGTAATGCTCCAATGACTACATCGGTTCGCTGGAACACGTTCCGCAGTACATTCGGATGCAGATTGGAGGTAAAGATTGATGGCCCCAATGTGCGTTGTATCTGGCGTAGGCGGTAGATATTATTGTCGAATACTTTGACTGAAGCACCTAAAGCCAATGCGGCCCGTGCAGCATTGGTCCCCGCGTTTCCGGCTCCGATAATGACCACTTCTGTTGGCGAAACACCGGCTACGCCTCCTAATAAAATACCTTTTCCTCCATGATTATTACTTAGCAGGTCTGAGGCGATGCTGATTGAGGCGTAGCCTTCTATCTCTGCCATTGCACTCATGATAGGCTGATCGTGCAAGTCTTCGTCTTGTAGATAATCATAGGAGATTGCCGTAATCCGTTTGTTAATGAGTAGGTGATAGCTTTCACTTTTCAGCAGATGAAACGGAACGAAAGATAATAATGTGCTTTTCGGGCGCATCAGAGCGACTTCTTCCGGTAGAGGGGGAAGGATTTTAAGTATCAGATCTGCCTGATAGACTTCTGCCGGTGTTTCTACAATTTCCGCTCCGGCTTCTGAATAATGGTTGTCTGAATAATTGATCCCTAGCCCGGCCCCGCTTTCCAATAGGATGTGGAAACCATAACTGGTCAGTTGTTCGACAGCTTCTGGGGTTAATGCCAAACGTCGTTCGCCCCGGATTCGCTCTTTGGGTATACCTAAGACCAGGTGATTGCCTATTTTCCCGATCCCTTGCAACAGTTCTTGTGGAACATAGAAACCTTGATGCTGATTATTTAATAAGTGATCCATACGTTTTTAGTTTTTGAGTTTGTAGTTTATAAGTTTTTGTTGTGCTTCGACCTGAAAACTAAAAACTCATAAACCAAATTAACTTACAAACTTAATAGATTTTCCAAATTGGTAGTGATAGATTGTACATCTGCTTCCGTCATCATCTGTTCGGCATCATAAATGATTTTAGCCTTCTCGTAGAAAGGAGTGCGCGCGTTCAGGTTCTCTTGAATGAAGCTTTTCAACTCTTCCCCGGAGCGGTTCTTTAATACGGGACGTGTCTGCTTGCAGGATTCCAGACGGCTGGCCAGTTCTTTGACCGAAACCTTTAGGTAAATGGTCGTTCCGGCTGTATTCATAAAGTCTATGTTGTCGAAAAAACAAGGTGTTCCACCTCCGGTGGATACCAATACATCTTCAAATTCAGCTACTTCATGCAATATCCGTTTTTCGATATCTCGAAATGCCTCCTCGCCACGTTCTGCAAATAATTGCCGGATAGAGCGGTGAAAGCGTCCTTCAATATATAAATCCAAATCAATGAACGAAAGATTCATTTCTTTGGCTAATTTCCTGCCTACCGTTGTTTTTCCGGCTCCCATATATCCTATCAGAAAAATCCGTTTCATAAGTATTTAGTTCTTTAATTTTTGAGCCTGTAGT
>DWYO01000091.1 GCA_019118725.1 Candidatus Parabacteroides intestinavium
CGGATGTATCTGCGGCTTTGTTGCATGCCGTTGAGATGTGGGGAAAGGAACGGGGTATGGAACACATACAAGGCCCTATGGGTATTTTCGACTTTGACAAGGAAGGAATGTTGATAGAGGATTTCGACCAATTGGGCTCGATGATTACTATTTATAATTATCCTTATTACCCGAAGCATCTGGAAGCGTTGGGCTATGAGAAAGAGGTTGATTGGGTGCAAATCCGTATCGATGTCCCGAAAGAGGTCCCTGCCAAATATGCCCGTGTGACCCGATTATCGAAAGAAATGTTTGGTTTACATGTTCGGAAACTGACGAAAAAGGATATCAAACAAGGATATGGGCGGAATGTGTTCGAACTATTAAATCAAGCCTATGCTCCGCTTTTCGGCTATACGGAGCTTTCGGATAGGCAAATAGACGATTACGTAAAACGCTACATTCCGTTGATGGACTTGGAGTTAGTACCGATTATCGAGAATGACGCGG
Organism: Candidatus Parabacteroides intestinavium; assembly: GCA_019118725.1. Taxonomy (GTDB): domain Bacteria; phylum Bacteroidota; class Bacteroidia; order Bacteroidales; family Tannerellaceae; genus Parabacteroides; species Parabacteroides intestinavium. Next base: position 490 of record DWYO01000091.1, read on the forward strand.
GCGAACTCATCGGGGTAGCAATTACAATGATTAGTCTCTCTCATGCGTTGCAGAAGTCGAAAGGAAGGTTATTTCCTTTCGGATGGTTTTATTTGTTGCGGGCATTGAAATGGAAGCGTGACGAGAAAGCCGAGCTATTCTTGATTGCCGTCCGCCCAGATTACCAAGGACTGGGTGTGAATGCCTTAGTGTTCGATAATTTGATTCCGATTTACAATGCCCATCACATCCGTTGGGCAGAAACAGGTCCGCAATTGGAAACTAATGTGAAAGAACTGAGTCAATGGAAACCGTTGAACCCTTTGTTCACGAAACGGCGCAGATGTTATACAAAACGAATAAACGGAATATAACGATATATGGAAAAGAAAGTAGTTGTAACGGGAATGGGTATTTGGTCGTGCATCGGACAAACATTAGACGAAGTACGCGATGCCTTATATGTAGGCAAGAGTGGAATCATCTTCAGTCCGGAGCGTAAAGAGTTGGGGTTTCGTTCAGCTTTGTGCGCGCATTTAGAGCATCCGGATTTAAAACCATTTGTGGCTCGTAGTCTTCGACAATTTATGCCCGAAGAGGCGCAATATGCATATATGGCTACGAAGCAGGCCTTAGAACATGCCGGTTTGGACCAAGATTATCTTGATGCGCACGAGGTAGGGATTGTGTATGGGAATGACTCTGTGGCAGAAGCCACCATGCACGCTTTAGACAAGTTTCGCGAATTTAAAGATACATCAGCTTGCGGAAGCGGAGCAATCTTCCAATCAATGAACTCAACGGTTACGATGAATCTGGCTTGTGCTTTCAAGTTGAGAGGTATCAACCTGACGGCTTCAGCGGCATGTGCTTCCGGTTCTCATGCCGTAGGATTGGCTTCTTTATTGATTCGGAATGGCCTGCAGGATTGTATTATTTGTGGAGGGGCTCAAGAAGCGAACTTGTATAGTGTGGCTTCTTTTGATGGTATCAATGCGTTTTCCATACGAGAAAATGAACCGACTAAGGCGAGTCGTCCGTTTGATCGGGATCGCGATGGCTTGGTTCCGGGCGGAGGTGCTGCCACATTGATATTAGAAAGTTATGAACATGCGGTAAGGCGAGGTGCTCCTATCTTGGCTGAAGTGGTAAGTTGGGGATTTTCAGGAAATGGAGCGCATATATCGACTCCGAATGTAGCTGGTCCTGCCCGTTCTTTGGAATTATGTCTTAAAAATGGACATATTTTACCTCAAGAAATAGGTTATGTAAACGCACATGCCACATCTACTCATGCAGGAGATGGAAAAGAAGCATTAGCTATTGCCCAAATCTTTGGGGATTACAAAGTTCCTGTAACTTCAACCAAAGGACAGACAGGACACGAAATGTGGATGGCCGGAGCCAGTGAGCTGATTTATTCTATCCTGATGATGAAGAACGATTTTATTGCCGGAAATCTGAACTTTGAAAATCCGGATGAAGAAACGGCTTGTATCAACATTGTTCCGGAAACACGTAAAGTGCATTTCGATATGTTTCTTTCCAATTCTTTCGGTTTTGGAGGTACCAACTCAACAATTATTATACGAAATATAGATTCTAATCATTAAATTTAAAATAAATAGACGCAATGACACGTGAAGATATTATTAAAACAGTAAATTTGGCATTAGTTGAAGAATTTGAAATAGAAGAGAATGCGCTTGATCCGGAAGCAAATATCAAAGAAACGCTTTCGCTTGATAGCCTCAGTTTAGTGGACTTAGTGGCGTTGATTCAGCAAACTTATAAAGTGAAGATTCCGGTATCCGACCTGCCCAGTATCCAGACGTTCAATAATCTTTATGATTATATAGAAGCACACTTGCCAAAATGAAAAAGGTAAGTATTACGCGACTTCTTCCTCAACGGGAGCCTATTTTAATGGTGGATGAACTGGTTCATGTAGAAGAGGATCAGGCGGAGACCTCTTTCGAAATAAGAGCCGATAATTATTTCATCGAAAAAGATAGGTTGGCGGAAGTCGGCCTGATTGAACATATCGCGCAGTCAGCTTCTGCTTTTGCCGGATATAAAGCAATGGAAACAGGATCCATCGAACCGCCCGTGGGGCTGATCGGGGAAATCAAGCGTTTCCATTGTTATCGTTGTCCGCAAGTAGGCGAAGTGTTGCATACAACAGTCCGGATGGGTGCTGAGGTGGCGGGCATAACCTTGCTTACGGGGGAAGTACGTATACAGGAAGAGATCATAGCAGACACCCAGATGAAAATATTTGTACCTTGAAAGAATCTTAGATAAAGACCGATTTGCATGTTACTTGAAAATAAATATTATCGATGGGTATCTCAGACAATAGAGGGTGAAAATGCATTATTTCGAGTGCATTTATTGCCGGAATGTGAGGTGTATCGCGGACATTTTCCAGGAAACCCGGTTTGCCCGGGCATTTGTAACGTGGAACTTATCAAAGAATGCGCGATGCGCCTCACAGGAAAGAATTTGCGGATTAAAACGTTGATACAATGTCGTTTGACGGCTTTAGCTTCTCCTACGTCTTGTCAGGAGTTTGATGTACATATTCAGGCATTGCCTACAGAGAATGGTTTTCAGGTGCGGGCTATGATTATGGACGCTGTGAAGAAATATGTAGATTTTAAAGGCGAGCTGATCGTTCTGGAAACATGAAAAGGGATGTTATTATCATAGGGAGCGGATTGGGCGGACTGGTATGTGCTTATGTCTTGTCACGCATGGGAATGAACGTCTTGGTGCTTGAAAAGGAGAATCAGGCTGGCGGATGTTTGCAAAGTTATCGGCGGCACAGCTATTCTTTTGATACGGGTTTCCATTATGTCGGAGGATTGGCAGAAGGACAATCTCTTCATGCGGCATTTGATTACTTAGGATTGTTGTCTCTTCCTTGGCATCGGATGAATCAAGAGTTTGATAGAATTCGTATCGGTGAACGCACGTTTGCTCTTGCACAAGGTTATGAGGCATTTGTTGAAACTTTAGTAGCTGAGTTTCCTTCTCAGAGGAAGGCCTTAGGCGAATACGTGACGTTGCTGGCCGAAACAAATCGAACATCAACGGAGGCTTTGAATCCTCATGCGAAAGTTAACTCTTTTATTTCCTCGCTTTGGGAAACGGGAGCCTATTCTTATTTGATGAATACATTTCAGGATGCAGAACTGGTGGATGCATTGAGTGGAGCTTCGCTTAAAATGGAGCTTCGAAAGGAATCACTTCCGTTATTTACTTTCTTGCATGGCAATAGCAGTTTTGTAGAAAGCAGCTGGCGATTGCGTGGAGATGGTTCTCTTTTGGTGGATACTCTTGTTAAGGGCATCCGGTCGCAAGGTGGAGATGTATTCTGTGGGTCAGAGGTTGTCGAGTTGGGTGAGAGTAACGGCCGATTGTCTTATGCTCGTTGTATGAATGGTGAATGTTATGAGGGGGATACATTTATTTGTGATGCGCATCCTGCCGTTGCATGCCAGCTTGTCGGGCAAAGCAATCTGTTCCGAAAATCCTATCGTTCGCGTATTATCGGACTGGAGAACACGTGTGGTATGTTTACACTTTCTCTTCGTTTGAAACCTCGTGCATTACCCTATTTCAATTGGAATCGGTATATTTATCGGAAACCTGATGTATGGGCGTGTGCAGAAAAAGGTACTGTCTGTGGAATGATGGTCAGTTGCCGTGTCCCGGAAGTGGGAAGTCTATATGCTACACAAATTGATTTGCTAACACCTATGCCTTGGTCTGTGTGTGCGTCTTGGCAAGGGACAACAGTAGGGCATCGTGGAGGCGCTTATGAGGAGATGAAAATGCGTTGGGCAGAAGAATGTCTTACCTTGGCTGAGGAAGAGATTCCCGGTCTCCGTGCCTTGATAGTCGAGCAATATACGAGTACGCCGCTCACCTATGCACATTACACACATACGCCAGAAGGGTCAGCCTATGGCATTCGGAAAGATTATCACAATCCGATGCTGACGATTCTTTCGGTACGAACGCCAGTTCCAAACTTTCTTTTAACGGGACAAAGTTTGATGCTGCACGGATTGCAGGGGGTTACGATGACGGCACTTCTCACTTGTGCAGAATTGGTCGGGAAAGAGAAAATTTGGAAATCGGTTCTGCAAAGGAGCTGATGAAACAGTTTGCGAAGAACAAACAAAAAAATTAAAAATAGAAAGAAATGAAATACGCATTAGTCACAGGCGGTAGTCGAGGTATAGGACGTGCCGTTTGCGTGAAGTTGGCCCAGATGGGGTATCACGTAATCATTAATTATGTAAGCAATCAAGGCGAAGCGGAGAAGACTCTCAATCTGGTGCGCGAAGCCGGACAAACAGGCGAACTGATGCCGTTCGATGTAAGTAACCAGGTAGAAATGTCTCATGCCCTTGATATGTGGACCGAGTCGCATCCGGACGAATATATAGAAGTATTGGTTAATAATGCTGGTATTCGTCGTGATAATCTTCTTGCACTCATGCCTGAATCAGATTGGCATCGGGTATTAGACATCACGCTTAACGGCTTTTACAATGTTACGCAAGCCTTGCTCCAGCCTATGATGTTTCATAAGTATGGGCGAATTGTGAATATGGCGAGTGTCAGTGGTTTAAAGGGAATGCCGGGACAAAGTAATTACTCAGCAGCCAAAGGGGGGCTTATCGCGGCTACGAAAGCATTGGCTCAGGAAGTTGGTCGGAAAAATGTGACGGTCAATGCCGTGGCTCCAGGATTTATCCGCACAGATATGGTGGAGGGTATTGATGAAGCAGTGTGGAAGAAATCCATTCCGATGGGACGTTTCGGAACTCCGGAGGAAGTGGCTGAGTTGGTAGGCTTTTTGGTGTCGCCCGTAGCGGGATATATCACGGGAAATGTTATTTCTATTAATGGAGGGCTTTATACGTAATATGCAAGAAAAGACGGAGACTGTATTGGAAGATGTTTGTCGAATCCCGGTTAAGTTCAGCGAAATCGATTCGATGTGTCGTGTTTGGCATGGTTCGTATGTTACTTATTTTGAAGACGGGAGGGAGTCATTTGGTAGGCACTTCCCAGGAATAGGTTATGCTGATATTCAAGCTTCAGGTATTTATGCCCCGCTTTATGATTTACATGTAAAGTATTATGCTCCGCTTGAAATCAACGACATAGCAATTGTGCATACACGTTATATATATAAGCCGGGGGCCCGTTTAGATTATACTTATGCAATTTATAGGGAGCGAGACCATGTTTTATGTGCTGAGGGTAGTACTGTACAGTTGTTTGTTGATACAGATGGAAAACTGATGGTTGATAAGCCGGCTTATTATGAAGCATGGCAACGCAAATACATACTTTTTGAATCAGAATAGTAAGTTGAGATGAGGAAATTAATCTTGTTTTTAGGTCTATTCTTGCTGGGTTTAGGTTATATGCAAGGGCAGAATGGGATAGTTCAAGGTATCGTGACGGATTCAATCACGGGTGAGGCTCTTCCGTATGTTTCTATCTTAGTAAAAGGAACGACTACTGGATCGACCACAGATGATGCCGGACACTTTTCATTTTCTGTTCCTTCCTCGTCTGTTACGTTAGAGATTTCCTATATGGGATATCAGACGAAAGCTATAAAACTTTCGCCTCAACGAATGCGAAATCTTAAAATCCAGTTGGTCCAAAGCGAGATTACTCTTACAGATGTTGTTATTAAACCGGGCAAAGAAAGATATCGTAAGAAAGATAACCCGGCGGTCCGTTTTGTGAAACAAATGATAGCTTCTCGTGAAGTAAATGATCCACGGAACCATGATTATTTTCAATATGATCAATATGAAAAAATTG